>JAGBGB010000054.1 GCA_017936205.1 Oscillospiraceae bacterium | reverse complement strand
ATTCGTAATCAGCAGGTCGCCGGTTCGAGTCCGGCCAGTAGCTCCAAGAAAACAGCCTCTTTCCTTTGGAAATTGGCTGTTTTTCTGATTTTGTGCAGCGTTTTAGAAAGGGTGCTTTTTGCTTTGGTGCACATTTGGTGCACGACCTTAAAAATGTGGGATTTGGTGCACAAAATAGGCAGCGGTCTTTTGGTAGACTACTGCCTGTTTTTTTATGCTCTTTTCTGTCTGAGAAGTGTATCAGCAATGCACTCGGTAGCCTTTTGTTTGTGTTCTTCGATGATATGTGCATAGTAATTCTCGGTTGTGCTAACATCTAAGTGGCCGAGCTGCTTTGATACGGTTACAACATCTGTACCGTTTGCAATCAGGACAGATGCAACGGTGTGCCGGAAAGCGTGAGCATTGATATGAGGCAGACTGTGTCGTTTTGAGAAACCGCGCAGCCAGTGAGCGAGGCTGTCGGGATGAACAGGATTCCCGTCATCCCGAACGAAGATGTAGTCCGTATCATTCCAACGGTCACCATTTAGGAGCTTCAGCTCAAAATACTGTTTGCGGTACTCCTTCAGTAGTTCTATGGTTTCAGAGGGAAGGCCGAGGCTTCTGACATTACCTGTTTTCGTGGGTCCTTCGTAGATCCCTTTAACCTTGGAATACAGAAGCGCGGTATCTACACGGATTCGGTCTGTGGTAAAGTCTACCTTTGACCATTTCAGTCCCAGGATCTCTCCACGGCGACAGCCTGTGACAATTAGCAGATGAACGATCAGATGCCATTTTAGTGGCTCGGATTTCAGCGCATTCAGAATGGCACTGACCTGCTCCGGCTGGAAGTAGTTCACTTCCTTCCTCTGCAGTTTGGGCGGAGTTGCTTTGGCTGCTGCGTTGTAGGGTACAAGCATTTCCTTTTCTGCCTGATCAAGTACGGTGTGTATAAAACGGTGGTACGCAAGCAGTGTGGAGGTAGACAGCGGTGTGTCATTCTGTGTAGAAGTAAACACCTTTGCAAAGGGGAGCTTTAATGCTTCTGCAATTTTCTCTGCCTTGCAGCGAGTAATGCTGCATCCCCGACACGCAGCTGAGGCTGTAGAGGATGAAATACCGGCCATTGCTGCCAGCTTTGCCCTGCTTAGATTACGATGCTTCATCTCTTCCTGTAGATTGATTTTGCTCGTGGCCTTTTGACCATCTTTTCTGACACCGGTAGCCGACAGGCTCTTGTACAACGAATTCAAATGCTGGGGACGAAGATCGGACAGCTTTATGTGACCGATGGCAGGGTACAGGCGTTCCGTCAGACGGCGATATTCATAAACGGTTTTATGCTTTGTGCCGGTGCGTTCTTTCAGGGAGAGCACATACTCTGCATATTGTGCAAAGGTCTGCCGTTCGTCAACAGCGTAGCCTTGCTCGATCTCCCTCTCAAAGTCAAGGGCAGCTTTTTGCACGGCTTTCTGCATCTGCCGTTCTGTCATGCTGTGTTCCGGTCTCCAGGTGCGGAAATGCCTCACCTGCTTGCCGGTGATGTCTACTCCGTTCGTGACGGTGATTTTGAATGAAACACCTGTTTTGCCGTCTATGCGCTGAATGGATGCCATAAATCATCCTCCTTTTAGGTTTGACTTTTCGGGACTTCTGTGCTACCATAAAAGGGTAGACTACTCCCTTGGTTTTCGATGGGTTGTTTTTCTACATGGCCGCTTCCGACTGGTACTCGGAGGCGGTCTTTTTTTGTTTTTAAAGGGGTCGAAATCGACCAGTTTAACCGGGGGATTCTCTCGGCTGTAAAGCTATCGATTTCGATAGGTTTATAGGGTGAAAGGACGCCCCTCTGTGCTGTTTAGTTCCAGTTAATAGCACTGTCGGTGAGGTAATCTCCTGCGGCCATTTCTGCGGCGGCACGGTTGATTGCCATAGCCTCCCCGGGAGTGGTCTTGGTGAAATCGGGATCCCAGGCAAGGACTAACTTTCTCATAAGTTCCAGAGCGAGGATCTGATCTGCTTCGGGAAGCATATCCACCATGTTTGCAATCTGCTGGGAAATAGGTGCCATTGTTAATTCCTCCTTTACTTGTAAATGTCTCCACGGCTTCCAATGTCAAGTATATGCAGTATTTCCAACTTATTCTCCGTGGTGTATTTGTAGATGATTCTGTACTTTCCAATTCGTAACCGGTAGCGGTCATCCTGGGAGCCTTGCATAGCTTTGATATCCCCTACAGGGGGCTTCTGTGTCAGACCCATGATACCAATGCGAATACGATCCTTGGTTGCTTTGTCCATAGCGTTAATGGCTTTTACAGCGGCCTTTGAGTATCTGATTTCCATAGGCATTCCTCCGTTCTTTGAAATTAGATATTAGCTTGTGATGAACTCTATGCAGGGGTTTTAGGGGCAATGCCCCGAACAAGCGGGTTTGCACAAGCAAATCCAGTGCTTGTTAAGACTTCTGTATAGGGGTCTGTACAGTTGTTTCTTGGACGGATCCGAAGTGGCCTGCCGGGACAGAGAATGTGTAGCAAGCACTGGATTTGGATAGCCAACTCAAAAAACAATTATTGTTATCTTATTTTTCGTGACATTTGGTGATGTAGTTTTTCTTGTATTCTGCAGAGATCTTGGAGTATAGATAAAGGAGTTTTTGTAGTGCTTTTATCTTCCTTTAAAGGGAAGTATATAACATGCTCAATTTCAGAAATCTCTTTGCGAAGATTTATACATTCTTGCATCCATGGTTTTTGTATCGGCGGGCAGCATTTGCTGCATGGGCGCAATCTATATGACCGTTCCAATAAGTGAATGTATAATCCGACTGCGTACTGACAATTATGAGAGTGATAACAACTACTGCCACGGTAAATAGTAAAATCTTTGCCGTATCCAATCACAGAATTTATGTTTCTGAGTTTTCCGTCTTCACCGAATTCGCAATCATGAGCACTTAGCAAGAGCTTTAGGCGTGAGGATTTATCTTTGTGTATTTTGCAAAGCGCAGCGTATTGGGGGCTACTGCGAAATTCCATGTATTTTTGGTAGCGTAATAAAAATATTGAAACATCCTCATATAATTGCTTTTTCCGACGTTTCAAAAGGAGTTTTTTATACAGAGTAGTTTTGGCGAGAAAAGATGTACCTGTATTATATACAACGCTGCACAAAATCAGACCACATGGAATATAGAGAAATATGAAAAGACAAATTTGTTTGGAGACAATGGCTAACTTGTTGGAGTTGGAACCGCGTTGGGGAGCAACCGCTGAACTATCGTTTTTACTGTCGGTTATAGTATTACGAGTAGTGTTAGAATCACCACCGCTGTGTACTTCTCTTGTCTCTCCGGGCTTAGCAGTGCCTGTATAGACAGGCGGGTTACATCTATCACATCGTGTATATCCATCGATGATCGCATCTTCTAGTTTTATTGAGATTTTACTACTCCATAAGGAGCCACAATTGCTGGCGTGATATCTTCCTCCAGTTTCGGTTACATAAACGGTTGTTCCTCCGTTTCCTGTGTATGCAGAAACGGGGATTATCAATAAAATGAGAAGAATAATCAGTATGAAAGAAGATGATAAATTCCTTCTGTTCATGGCATCATCAATAAAAGGCATAAATGCTAACGTATAGAGCTGGTGAAGGCTACGGCTTTGCCGAGGATGCGGAGGTGGTTCATTTCTTCTCCCCAGTAGGAGAGGGGGCGGTATTGGGGGTTCTCCGGCTCCAGAACAATGTGATCGTCGTAGAGGCGGATCCGCTTTAGAGTGGCTTCGTTGTCGATCAGAACAGCGGCAATCTCACCGTTTTCCACCTGGTCCTGCTGGCGGATATAGACGATGTCTCCGGGGAAGATCCTGGCATTGATCATGGAATCTCCTTTGCAGGTGAGAGCATAGTCTGCTTTGATGTTCCGGGGAACATCTACATAGGCCTCAATATGCTCATCGGCAAGGATCGGCTGACCGCAGGCGATGGTGCCGATCAGAGGGATCTGCCGCATTTCTGGCATGGGGATGATGTTATCGGGAATTGTTGTGGAGTTTTCGACTGAGAAGAAATAGTTAGGTTGTACATTCAAGGCCCAGCAGAGATGCTGAATGGTATCCGGATCGGGCCGGCTTAAATTTTTTTCCCAATTGCTTATAGAAGTATTAGAAACGCCAATTTTATCAGCCAATTGCCGCTGGGTTAGCCCAGCGGCTTTTCTTGCATCTTTTATCTTATCACCAAAATAGATAGACATTTATGATCGCCTCCTCATATTTGTTAAATAAAGATTATCATAGATTTTGGATTTTGTAAATAGAAATTCCAAAAATCTTGAAATATTTTTCGAATAGCTATTGACATTCCAAGATTATTGGATTATTATATATACAGATTCCAAGATTCTTGGAATTGGAGGTGATGATATGGAAACAGGAATGAAAATAAAGGGTTATCTTGATTCTAAGGGAATCTCTCAGGCTTTTCTGAGTTCAAAGTGCAGAATCAAGCCAGCAGCTCTCAGTCTTGCCCTTAATGGCAAGCGAAAACTTACTTTTACCGAATACGAGAATATATGCTGGGCATTAGGGCTGGGCGTAGATGCTTTCTTGGAACCTAAGCCCCCAACTAATACCAATGTTTCAAATTAAAAGAGCAACCGGGTGGGCTGCTCTGAGAATGGAAGGGGGTGGAAACTGTGGCAAGAGAAATTATTTCTGATGAACAAGTAGAACAGGAGATTCAGGAGCTGCAGAGTTCGGAGTTCGTGAAGCTGGCAGCTAAGTACGGCCGTGTTAAGAAAAAGCGGAGAATGTATCTGTACCACCTGCGACAGCAGGAAAAGGCCGGCAGACGGCTTGCTGAAGCCGGTGTGACCATCGAGCTGCTTAGTGACCCAGAATTTCTGGAAACGGAGTTTTAGCAGACTGATATGTGAGCATAAGCAGCAGGCAGGTGGGAAGTGCCCGAATGTAATTTTCATTGATGCTTATGCAGAAGCGTTAAAAGAGGCTATCCGCTGTATTGAGATCGTTCACAAGGGCGAGCTTGGGAACGATTAGAGGAGTAAGGAGGTGAAGTGATTGGCAGATGTGATGACGATCAAAGAGGCTGTCCAGCGAGCGAAAACAGAGGGCTTGCCGGTGTCTGAGTTCAGCTTACGCCGTTGGGTCAGATCCGGCGTAGTGCCTGTGCGAAAAGCAGGATGTAAAATGCTGATCTACTACCCGAATTTAATAGATTTCTTGACCTGTGCCCATGGTGGAGACATTCGACCACGGCAAGATGGGATCGTAGGCAGGATCTGTACTGAGGAGTAGGTGAGATATCAAAGCTTTTTTGTAGAGTGGTTAATTTGCCGGTAACTTGCCGGAGCAAACAAAAAATGAAAGGACCGTGATTTGATTATGAAGAAAAATGCAGGGAAAAAGGGGCAGTTGCCTCCTGTCAATCCCTACAACGACATTCTCTTGAAGCTGTTCAATGCCAGATCGGAGTTGAACTTTGAGAGAGAAGAAAAGAAGTTGCTGCAGGAACGACTGCAGGAGCAGCTGGAGCTATGTCAGGGAGAGATCCGGCGCTTGAAGGAGCTGGAGGATCAGCGTATTGCAGGCCGAAGAGCTGCCTGGATCTTTGCAGGGAAGCTGGGGCTTATGTGTCTGTTCGCTTTTGGCTGTACTGCCTCCGCTGCTGCTTGTGTGAGCTATGGACCTTGGTGGTCGGCGATTGCACCTGTTGTTCTGCTGATCCTTGGCTGCTATTTGGCTGTCTGTGGTCGCGAATAGAGCCGTGAAGAAGCGGAAGCCTGTAAAGGTTCGGAAGACTCAGGCAAAGCTCCGGAGCGAGAAGCAGAAGGCACGATATGAGAGCCTTCGAGGCTGTTTGGAGAAGAAACAGCGAGTGATCACCATTGCCCGAATGCGGAGGGGCTGGTCGCAGGAGAGACTTGCACGAAAAATCTATTGTTCTGTATCTGCTGTTTCCAGATACGAAGCCGGAACCTGTCCTGCTCCGTGGGAAGAGCTGTTCCGGGTAATGCCGGAGCTGAAAGAGATGCGAGTGAAGGGCTGTATGGCTTACTGCCCGTTTCCTCAGCCCTGTGTACCTACCGGACGGTGCAGGTATCGCAGAAAGGGACGGACGAAATCGGAGGAGTTTTTCAATGGGCATTTATGAGACCTGTGCCGGATGCAAGATGCTGGCTGCCAGACCTGAGGCAGACGGAAGCATAACAGAGATCTGTCTGCATGGAGCTTTCGGATCCAAGAGAAGAACTATCGAGAACCATCCTGCTATATTGCAGCATCCGTCAGTACATAGACCGGCTTGGTGCCGAAAAAACGAAAAGTCCCCTGCCGATGGGGAAGCATCGACAGGGGCGAGGATTAAATGAGTCTGTAACTACAAACTCAGGGATCTGATGTGGTGCAAGCACAGCAGATCAAGGTGTCACAGGGACCGTGACGCCTCTATTTTACAAGATAGAAAATAGCAAGTCAAGTCTGCAATGAAAAGATTCATAAATAAATTCGTTTCAGTTCATGAAAAGGAGGATAAGAAATGACTGAAATTAAGATTAAGCGGCTTTCTTTGGAAAACTTTAAGTGCCACAAGGCACTGACCTTGGACTTTAACGGCGGGAACGCTTCTATTTATGGTCGGAACCACTCCGGCAAGAGCAGCGTATATGATGCCCTGACATGGCTTCTCTTTAACAAGAGCAGTCTTGGAAGCGGAGACAGTGAGTTTACCAAGCCTCTGGGCGTTGATGGAGAAGTTCTGAACCATGATGCTTTGACCTCTGTTGAGGCGGTATTGCTGGTAAATGGAGAGGAGCTGTCCCTGCAGAAAACCCTTAAGGAGATCTGGACTACCAAGCGTGGTGACTCTAAGGCTACATACAGCGGAAATACTTCCGAGTACTTCATTAACGGAGTTCCCATGAAGGCCAATGCCTTCCAAGATAGAGTTCGTGCGCTGGTGGATGAGGAAGCTTTTGTAATGCTGACCTCTCTGGGCTATTTTGCAAGCAAGCTTGGTTGGAGACAGCGCCGTGAGGTTCTGTTCCGTTTGGCAGGAGTCAACGATGACCGTATGATCTTAGCTACGGACGAGCAGTTCAAGCCCATCTTGGAGGCTATGGGCAATCTGAGCATAGAGGATCTGAAGAAGAAGCTGCTTGCAGAGAAAAAAGCGTTTTCTGAAAGCGACAAGACCTTGCCTGCCCGAATCAGCGAAGACGAGAAGACCGTTGCTGATTTTGCTGCTCATGACTTCGAGGGAGCAAGGACACGCAGAGCTGTGATGGAAGCACAGATGGAGCAGCTTTCTCAGCAGATCATGGGTCTGGATCAGAACAGCCGTGTGCAGGAAATCGCTTTGAAGATCCGTGAGCTGATGCTGGACAGAGACTCGCTGGATCGCGAGAATGAGCTGTATCGCAAGAATCAGCTGACCGGGACAGTGGATGTCCTTGGGCTGAATCTGCGCATGAACAGTCTGAACAACCGTCTGGTCAACAAGAACAACGCCATGCAGATGGAGCTGAGATACATCGCCTCCTCGAATGAGAAGATCGCAGAGCATCGGAATCAGTGGATCGCTGTGAATGGGGAGAGCTACAACGGCTCAGAGCTGTGCCCAACCTGTGGCCAGAGCCTGCCTGCACTGCAGCTTCAGGTAGCCAAAGACTCTTGGGCAGAGGGGAAGAAGGCTCGGCTGGATCAGATCAAGAAGAGCGCAGATGCCCTCAAGGAAAGTGTGGCTCTGGCTGAAGAGCGTTATGAGGCAACCAAGCAGGAGGTTCATGATATGGAGCAGGAGCTGGAGCAGTTACGACAGCAGATCGCTCAGGCAGAGCAGAGCCGTGTGGAGCCGGTGGACATGGAAGGCTACGCAGAACGGAGAGCAGCGCTGACGGAGCAGATCAACGGTCTAAACAGCGAACAGTTTGACCTGAATAATTCCACTGCTACTGTTCGCCGGAAGTTAGAGGACGAGCTTAGAGAATGTAAGGCTCAGATCCGTGAGGCTGACGAGATTCTGGCGAAGGAGTCTGTTCTTGCATACACAAAGAAGCGAATCGAGACCCTCCGCGCAGATGCTCGGAAGGCAGCAGAGCAGTTGGATCGTGTGGTAAAGCTGCTGTATCTCATGGAGGTCTACAGCAGATATAAGACCACCTTTGTGGAGGATGCGGTAAACGATCTGTTCAGGGCTACTCGCTTCCGACTCCATCGGGTACAGGCTAACGGCGGCATAGAGGATCGCTGCGATGTAGTCAAGCGAGAAAATGGAGTCCCCTATGATTATGCAAGCACCTCGGAGAAGGTGAACATGGGGTTGGATATAATCAATACGCTGTCCGCTGCCTATGGGGTAAGTGTGCCTCTGTTCATCGACAATGCGGAGAGTGTGACCGATCTGCAACAGTGCCACAGCCAGCGGATCCGTCTGGTTGTGAGCGAAATGGATAAGGAGTTGAGAGTGGTTTATGAAACCTAAAAATAAGTCTAAGCCTATGAGACCGCCTGTGGCAGGGGGCACATATTTGGCCGTTTGCGTATACTCCATTGATATTGGCGAACAGTACTGTACTTACCAGGATAAGAGTGCAGATTACAAGGATCAGGTGATTCTTGGCTTCGAACTGGTAGGGTTCACTTACGAGGAGAATGGAGTGCAAAAGCCCTACGATCTGGGAAAGACCTTTACTGCCAGTATGCACACCAAGGCTGCCCTTCGTAACTTCGTGCAAGCGTGGGAAGGTCATGAGCTTTCCGAAAGTGAGGTAGATGCTTTTGACACTCGCGATCTTGTGGGACGGACTGCCATGGTCAGTGTCATTCTGAAGGAAAACGGATTCAATGATATCACGGGTGTATTCCGCATTCCTGCAGGCATTCCCGAACCTACACCTACAATGCCTCTGATTTCGTTTGACATGGAACCATGGAATCAAACTGCCTTCGATGCACTGCCGGAATGGGCACAGAAGAAGATCAAGAAATCTACTCAGTACCAAAAAGACCATGCACCGAATACCACGGTAACAGTTCAGCCTATGCAAATGTCCAATCCCATGATGGGGACAATTATGCAGCCCGGCCAGGGGTTTGGAAGCACGGTGCCTAATGGATATGTACAACCTCCTGTGAGTGCGGTACAAGGACAGCAGAATGCATTTATGTCTCATATGCAGCAACCTGCAATGGGAATGCCGACTATGGTGGGACAAATGCAGATACCGAATACAGCAACACAGATGCCGAATGTAGGAGGGCAGGCAATACAAACGGGAAATGCTCCCAGTGGAGAAATGGGGTGTCCCATATGAGGTTTGAGGCTTTAGCCTCCTCCTCTGCCGGGAATGCCTACATAGTGGAAGACGGTGAGACCCGCATTCTTCTGGAGTGCGGGATCACCCACAAGAAGCTGCTGAAGCTGTCAGGCTTTGCTTTGAGCGAGATCTGTGCCTGTTTGGTCAGCCATGAACACAAGGATCACTCCAAGGCTGTGGCTGACCTGATCGGTCGAGGGATGGAAGTCTATATGAGCGTTGGAACAGGGACGGCTTTGGGCTTGGAGAGTGGGTATTATCCTGTTGAGAGTATGGAGCAGTTCAATGTGGGGACTTTCGATATCGTCCCCTTTACTACTTTTCATGATGCAGAGGAGCCGCTGGGGTTCCTAATCAAGAGCCGTGTGGACGGTGAGGTATTGGCGTTTGCCACGGATACGGTGAATCTGCGGTACAGATTTCCCGGCTTGAACATCTTGTGCATTGAAGCCAACTACGATAAGGCGATTCTGGAGCGCTGCGAGAGGATGCCGGACAAGGTGAAGAAGCGTATCAGCAATGCCCACATGGAAATCGATGTGCTGTGTGACTATTTGAAGTCACTGGATCTGTCTCAGTGCAGGGAGATCCATCTGCTGCACTTGTCCGATGCCACCAGTCATGAGGGGCATTTTATCAACAAAGTGGCACGAGCAGTACCAAGAGGTATTGAGATCACAGCCTGCAGGAAGTAAGGAGGGATCAAATGGCAAGACCCGGTATAATGCTTTATTTCGACATTCTGGATCCTATCAGGGTGTTGCCTGACGAGGACAAAGGTCGTTTATTGGTGGCGATGTTGGAGTATGGGAAGGATGGGACTGCTCCCAGCTTCTCAGGGATGCTGGCATTGGCCTGGGGCTTCGTGAAGCCTAAGATCGACAAGGATGAGGAGGAGTACAACCTTTCTGTCCTGAGGCGGCAGTACGCTACAGTCTGCCGGGAACGGAAAAAGAAGGGGGAACCGGAGATCACCTTTGATGAATGGTTGAAGTCTCAGAAAGGCTGTGGTCATCAAAATGGATCAATGATGACCAATGATGACCAATGGTATCCAACTACAACCACAACGACATCTACAACGACATCTACAATTACAACTACAGCAGCAGCGACAAATACAAACGCAAAGCCACCGGAGGTGGCGGCAGCGGCGGCAGGAGTGAAAGAGGGGGTAAAGCCTTTCGGTGGGACCCTTGGCAAGGATGTGGTGTTTCTGACGGATGAGCAGGTGGAGGATCTTCTGGAGCGCATGGGCTTGGAGACCTTCAATCACTATGTGGAGCAGCTGTCAGATTTCATCCTTCGCCAAGGTGCCAGACCCAAGAGCCACTACGAGACCATAGTGAAGTGGTGGAGGGAGGACAGCACCTTCCTTAAGCCCACTCCTGCCCAAGGACGGTGATGCTATGGCTCCCAGCGGCAGCTATAGACAGGTGTACGCAGGCTGTCCCTTCTACCAGTATGACGATGGCAAGAGGAAAATCGTCTGCGAGGGGATCGTGGAGGACAGCACTGTGACACTGGGCTTCAAGAAGCGGGAGGGCTATGAGACACAGATCACCACCTTCTGCTGTGAGCACTACAAAAAGTGCGAGGTATACAGGATGCTGATGCAAAAATATGAGGAGGATTGACAAGGTAATGTTGAATCACATTGTGTTAATGGGCCGCTTGACCAGGGATCCGGAGCTTCGGAGAACCGCAAATGGGACAGCGGTGGCTACCTTCTCTCTGGCAGTGGACAGGGACATTCCCAACAGCGCCACAGGGGAGAGGGAGACGGACTTCATTGATGTTGTGGCTTGGCGTAACACTGCGGAGTTCGTAAGCAAGTATTTTTCCAAGGGTCGTATGGCTGTAGTCTGCGGCAGGCTCCAGATCCGCTGCTGGGATGACCAAGCGGGTAACAAGCGGAGGGCTGCGGAGGTCATTGCGGACAGCGTGTACTTCGGGGACAGTGCTCCGGAGGGGAGGTGAGCAGGGTGAAGATGAGAACGATGATGTTAATTATGGCTGCGAAGTGTTTCTGCCGATTCCTTGCGTATGTCGGCTCTACAATGCTGTGCTTCTGGGCACTGGTGCTCCTTGGCTGTGAGCCTTCTTTCTTGATCGGCTTTCTGAGTGCCGTGCCGGGGGTGCTGCTTGCGGTGGCTCTGGAGAGATACATCAATGACGGCTTGATGAAGTACAGGGAGGAAACGATCAGACGAGCACAGGAGTGGCAGGAGTCCTGCCGGTTCAAGAAGGATGGGGCTTGCACCTTCGGTGAGGGGCGTGACAAGTGTGTACATGATGAGGAGCGGGGTGATGGGGATGGCTGAGCAGAGGCTGATTGATGCTAATGTAGTTTATGAAATGGGGCATAGAACACCATTTCACATAGGAATAGCTACTTTGTGCGACTTGAAGGACTTGCTTGATGATGTTCCCACCGCAGATGCCGTTCCCGTTGTTCGGTGCAAGGATTGTCAAAAGGGACACCCGGAACTTGCACCAAATGGCGGTGTGTGGTGTGCGATATGGAATCATATTTTTGGATACGATGAATTTTGCTCAAAAGCAGAAAAGAGGGAGGCATAACAATGGATGTTAAGAAAAAGCTGGTGGAGTTGATTGATATTGGATCAGGGTGCCCGGATGGCATGAATCCGTTTGGCGATTCTTGCGAATCGTGCAGATATAAAGAATCTACCATGTGTGAACTCGAAAGGCTTGCCGACCACCTTATATCCCACGGCGTGACGGTGCAGAAGTGGATTCCTACATGTGATCCGCCGAAAGAGCCGGGAGAATACATAGTCGCACAAAAACATTGGTCTGATGGACACCTTGAAACCAAGAAAGGTAAATGGAACGGCGTGGAATGGCTTGTTGATGGGCGTGAAAGTCTTAGGGTTGCATACTGGATGCCTCTTCCGGAACCGCCGAAAGGAGAATGATTATGGGAATCTGTGCAAACTGCAAGCATAAAGAGATACCTGGCTACTATTATCCCTGTTGCAGGTGCGACGCTCGCAGCGAATATGAGACTGCGGAGATCCGTACCAACGGTGATCGGATACGGGCTATGAGTGATGCGGAGTTGGCTGAGTTCTTGAATAGCCTTGCCTTTAGACGGGAAACACCGTGGGATAAGCCTTTTGAGGAACGGTGCTGCAAGAAGTGCCCGACTGTTACAGTAACAGCTGTAGAGACCGGCGAAGAGCTTGAACTGAACGAGTGTGACTTTGTGGATGGTAAATGCCCTCATGGTGACGATATTCTATGGTGGCTCCAACAGGTTGCAGTGGATAATAAACCGGGATGAATAAGCGGGTAGTGGGTCTGTTTGCGGATGGCAGTCATGTCAATTTCCCGGCGGATCGGATCGAGGTGGATGCTGAAAACAATATGTACCTGGTTTACAGAGGGAAAGCTCTTGTGGGTGCCTTTGAGATCAGCAGTGTAATGAAACTGTATATTACAGACAAAAGGGACTGAGACAATGATTTATGATGAATTTTTACATACGAAGATAATAACCGCACCGGAAAGTGGTTTTGCAGTACGGCCGGAAGAGATCTGCCCGGCTCTAAAGCCCCACCAGCGAGATGCTGTGATCTGGGCTTGCAAGGGTGGACGGAGGGCTCTGTTTGAATCCTTCGGTCTGGGAAAGACGGTGCAGGAGCTGGAATTCTGTCGGCAGGTAGTCCGGCACGAAGGGGGACAGGCTCTGATCATTCTGCCCTTAGGTGTTCGGCAGGAGTTTACCAGAGATGCGGTGCAGCTCCTTGGAATGGATGCTCCCGTATATGTGCGGACCATGGACGAGGTCAGGGAGCATTCCGGCAGTGAACTTCTGCTAACGAACTATGAGCGAGTAAGAGACGGTGATATAGACCCTGCCTCCTTTACGGTCTGTGTACTGGATGAGGCTTCTGTATTACGGAGCTTCGGCAGCAAGACCTATCAGACCTTCCTGGATAAGTTTCGAGGTGTGAGATACAAGCTGGTAGCGACTGCTACACCCTCTCCCAACAAGTACAAGGAGCTGATCCACTATGCCGGCTTCTTAGAGGTTATGGATACAGGGCAGGCTTTGACTCGCTTCTTTAAGCGTGACAGCACGAAAGCCAACAACCTGACCATTTATCCCCACAAGGAGGAAGAATTCTGGCTGTGGGTTTCTTCATGGGCACTGCTGATCGTAGATCCCTCTGATCTGGGCTATGAAGCCGGTGGATATATTCTGCCGGAGCTGGAGATCCGCACACACATCCTCCGCAATACCTACTGCAAGTCGGAGGATCGGGACGGTCAGCTGAAAATTGCAAACGATGCAGCAATGTCCCTGCAGGATGCAGCCAGAGAGAAAAATGAATCTATCTCCATGCGAGTTGCAAAGGCCAGAGAGATCATAGAGGCAGAGCCGGAGGCGCATTTCCTCCTATGGCATGATCTTGAGGCAGAACGGCACGAGATCAAGAGGCAGATACCCGGTGTAGTAGATATTTACGGCAGTATGGACTACGAGGAACGAGAACAGCGAGTGATCGACTTCTCTACAGGCAAGACCAAATTATTTGCCACCAAGAAAAGCCTGTCCGGGCAGGGGTGCAACTTCCAGAAGCACTGCCACAGAGCTATATTTGTGGGAATTGGTTATGAGTTCAATGATTTTATCCAGGCGGTGCACCGTATTTACCGCTTTCTGCAGACTGAGAAGGTTGTCATTGATCTGATCTACACAGAGGCAGAGGATCCCATCTATCGGGCGTTGATGCAGAAGTGGCAGCAGCATAATCATATGCAGGAGACATTACGGCAGATCGTCAAAAAATACGGCTTATCCGAACAGCTTGCTGCCATTCGGATGGCCAGAAGCATAGGAGTAAACAGAGTGGAGGTCAGAGGCAAGCATTTTACAGCGGTCAATAATGACTGCATTTACGAGACAGGACGGATGGAGGACAACAGTGTGGATCTGATCGTGACCTCCATTCCCTTCTCTAACCATTATGAGTATACGCCCAGCTATAACGACTTTGGGCACAACGAGGACACGGAGCGATTCTTTGAGCAGATGGATTATCTTTCTCCCAACCTTCTGCGGATCCTGAAGCCCGGCAGGGTGTTCTGCTGCCATGTGAAGGATCGTGTTCTCTTCGGTAATGCTACAGGGATGGGAATGCCTACAATGGAGCCCTTCCACGCCCAGTGCATCCAGCATTACACGAAGCATGGGTTTGCTTACTTCGGCATGATTACAGTCGTAACGGATGTGGTTCGGGAGAACAATCAGACCTACCGACTGGGATGGTCGGAGCAGTGCAAGGACGGATCCAAGATGGGAGTAGGTTGCCCGGAGTACATTCTTCTGTTCCGCAAGCTGCCTACAGACAGATCTAAGGCTTATGCAGATACCCCTGTGGTCAAGACCAAAGAGGAATATACCAGAGCGCAGTGGCAGTTGGATGCTCACGGCTACTGGCGCTCCTCCGGGGATCGTCTTGTGACCAAAGAGGAACTGATGGTAACGGATGTATCTAAGCTACAGGCGGTATACAGGAAGTTCAGCCGGGAAACTGTGTACAGCTATGATGAACACTGTGCCCTTGCGAAGAAGCTGGACACGGATGGACATCTGCCTGCAAGCTTCATGGTAGTAGCTCCCGGAAGCTGGACGGATCAGGTATGGGACGATATCAACCGTATGCGAACCCTCAACACCAATCAGACCCAGAATAAGAGGGTCATGCATGTTTGTCCCCTGCAGTTGGATATTGTGGATCGTCTGATCAACCGCTACAGCAATCCCGGAGAATTGGTTCTGGATCCCTTCGGCGGTTTGGGGACGGTTGCTCTGGAAGCCATTAAGGCCGGGAGAGAAGGCTATACCATCGAGCTGAACAATGACTACTTCCGGGATGCTGTAGGCTATCTGAAAGAGTTTGAGGATAACCAGGAGACAACATTCTCCCTGTTTGACCTACTGGAGGCAGCGCAATGACGGACAAAGATATCTCACGGTATCGGGAGTTAGATACTGCACCGGAGCTGTCGGATCGGGAGTTTGCGGAATATGAAGTGCTAAAATCTATGTTTGACAATATCCCGCTTATTGAACAATTTCGGATCAACCAGAAAGCACCGTACGAGGACAAAGTAAACAGGGCCTACAATCTGGCATGGGAGTATTACAACCAGTCTGAGCGTAATGCCTATGTAGGGGTAGGGGGTCTGGACAGCATTGTGCTGTATGTGTTCCTCAGATCTATCGGAATTGATGTTCCTGCTGTATCTGTGTCTTCCTTGGAAGATAAGAGCATTCAGAGGGTACATAAAGCTCTTGGAGTGCAAGTGCTGAAGCCTCTCCGAGCAAAGGTAGAGGTGATTCGGGAGTTTGGATGGCCAGTACTGTCAAAAGAAATCGCCGGAAAGATCAGCCTATTGCAGAATCCTTCCGAGAAAAATGCGACTGTTCGCCATGCTATTGTTACCGGTGAGACAGGAAAGCAAGGCGGATATCGTTCCGGCACCAGAATGAAGATGTCACAGAAGTGGCTTGAAAAATTCGGTGGTTATGAGAACGAGAATGAGAATGTCAATTATGGAAAGCCTGACTTCCTCGTATCAGATAAATGCTGCTATTACTTGAAGGAAAAGCCTTGCGATGACTATGCAAAGCAGACAGGTCGGTGGGCATACTTAGGACTTATGGCCTCCGAGGGAGGCAGACGGCAGAAGGCCCTAATGCTTCACGGATGTAATTATGTATCTCCGGGGACAAAGAGATCTGCTCCGTTTGCCACCTTTATGCGTGAAGATCTACTGCGGTTAGCTCTGGAAATGGACGAATGGTACAGAAACCACTTGGATCTGTTTCCCGGCGAACCTGTAGAGAGTATTGTACCAACAGTCTATGGGAAGATCGAGGTTGGGGTAGACGGTAAGCTACATACCACTAAGGCACAGAGAACAGGATGCTCTATGTGTGGCTTTGGGATCCACATGGAGCAGAGACCGCATAGATTCGATCTCTTGTGGGAACGAAATCCCAAGGAGTGGGAAATGTGGATGACCCGTGTGGTACAGCGGGAAGATGGATCATGGTATGGATGGGGCCATGTTCTGGACTACATTGGTGTGGAATGGAGACATCCTGAGTTGGT
>JAGBGB010000008.1 GCA_017936205.1 Oscillospiraceae bacterium | reverse complement strand
TGAAGAACACCAGATCACCGGGCAGCAGCTCATTGAAGCCCACCTTGACACCGTCCTCGTACTGCTCCTGAGCTCCACGGGAGAAGCTGTAGCCAAAGTGCTTATAACAGTACAGCACGAAGCCGGAGCAGTCGAAGCTGTTGGGTCCGTTGCCACCGTAGACATAGGGATACCCTTCATAGCTCTTGGCGAAGGCAACCAGATCCTCGATCACCGTAGTTTCCTTATAATCCTCTGCATCGGGATTTGCCTTCCAGCTAATGGTGAAGTTATAGCAGCGTAGAAATACGGTCAGCGCCTCCTGAATGGAAGTGTTGTTCTTAGGCGACAGCTTCTTCCCATCACCCATAACCGCACCGATATAGATCAGCAAGCGAGCAGGAGCTTGCGCCCAAGATGAAACATTCTTCCCATCACTGTACTTCTGCAAGGAAATGGAGCGGCTGTCCTCACGGGGATAGCCAATGACCTTCATGAAGTTTGCCATGATCTTGAAGAACTGCTCTCTGGTCAGTGTGGCATTGGGTCCGAAGCGTCCGTTACCGTATCCGGAAATAATCCCCAACTCATAGGCTGCGCATATATCCGCTTCCTTCGTATCCGTAAAGTGATCTGTCCGCTTGGGGCTGTATGTCTGACCTGTTGCAGCAGTATACGCCAGCATAGCAACAGAGCACATCTGCCCACGGGTAATGGGAGAGGTCATATTGCAGTTATCCAAACTGGAGGGGATCATATTCTTCTCCTTCATGGTCATAACTGCACTGATCGCCCAGTTTGCAATACCGGAGTAGCCCTGAGATTCGATCTGAATCTGCTTGCTTTCCTCCGTCTGGGCATTGAACCACTGGCACATATACTCATAGGCACGGAAGAACATGACAATGGCTTCTTGACAGCTTGTATAGTTCTTGGGGTGCAGCTTGCCGTTGGAACCCTTTACGATTCCAATGGCAACCATGATCTGGGTAGGCTTGACCGCATAGCTGCTAACCGTATCCCCGTCACGGAAGCTGTCCAGAGGTACCAGCCCCACATCGGGATTGCAGTATGCGGTTCCCATAAGATTGTAGGTGATCTTGAAGAATTGCTCTCTGGTCAGAGGGTCATTGGGACCGAACTTCCCATTGCCGTAGCCTGAGATGATCCCCTGCTCGTAGGCATAGCAAATATCGGGATCCTTGGTATCCTCAAAGTGCTCTGTGGAATCGGGATAAGGATAGCCACCTGTCAAATGCTCGAAGACAAGGACCGCCATTTTGCACATTTCCCCACGGGTGATATTCCGTGTCATGTTGGCACCTCGAAGGCTCTCTGACAGGAATCCCAGCGCATACATGGATTTAACCGCATCCTCTGCCCAGACTGCTGTGTTGGAATAGGCACTGACTACGGGAATGCAGCCTAAAAGCAGACAGAAGCAGAGGATCAGTGTGATCAAGCGTTTCATATTATACCTCCAAGCTCAGCTCCAGACCTACAGGGCAGTGGTCTGAACCAAAAATATCGCTGTGAATGGTAGCAGCCTCGATCCGATCCTGCAAGCGGTCAGAGGTCAGGAAATAATCGATCCGCCACCCTGCATTGTTCTTACGAGCATTGGCACGATAGCTCCACCAAGAATAGGCTCCCGTCACATCCGGGTATAAATAGCGGAAGCTGTCCGTAAAGCCTGCAGCCAAAAGCTCCGTGAACTTGCCCCGTTCCTCATCAGAAAATCCTGCATTGCCTCGATTGGTCTTGGGATTCTTCAAGTCGATTTCATTATGGGCAACATTCAGGTCTCCGCATACAATGACAGGCTTAGTTTCATCCAATTTTTTCAAATAAGCTCGGAAAGCATCCTCCCAAGCCATGCGATGTTCGATCCGCTTCAGTCCATCCTGTGCGTTAGGAGTATAGCAGGTCAGGAGATAGAACTTCTCATATTCTAAGCAGATCAGCCGTCCCTCATGATCCAGCTCCTCTACTCCTACCCCGTAGGACACAGACAGAGGGGCTTTTCTTGCGAAGATCGCAGTGCCGGAGTAGCCCTTCTTCTCAGCAGAATACCAGAATTGGTGATAGCCGTTCAGTTCCAGCTTTACCTGTTCCTGCTGCGCCTTAGTCTCCTGTAGGCAGAAAAAATCCGCATCCAAAGCATGAAAGGATTCTAAAAATCCCTTCTCCAAGCAAGCACGAATGCCATTTACATTCCAAGAAATCAATTTCATACTTAATATCTCTCCTTTACCTCTCTATAGTAACAAATAATTACAGTTTTTACAAGCCTTCCGAAAAATATTTCTCATTTTTTCTATTTCACAATAATCGGTGGATGTTTCGTTTCTGTATCATGCAGACTTCGAAAGCTTCCCTGCGTGCAGCAAAAGGCTGACCCACACCTATGGTGCGAGTCAGCCTCAAACTCTCGTATGATCAGTCGTCCAGATTGTACAGCTCCTTGCGGCATTCGCAGCAGACGCACTTCCCATTGAACTCCAGCAGGTCATTCTCACCGCCGCAGAATACACAGACAGACTGCACCTTGCGCAGGACGATCGTCTCGCCCTCCAGAGCGATCTCCAAAGGATCCCGTTCCTCAATACCCAGTGTACGACGCATTTCCACGGGGAGTACCACACGACCCAACTCATCGACTTTACGAACGATTCCTACAGTTTTCATTTTCTCTCTCCTCACTTCATGAAAATCTATTAGATAATTAGGATTATTCATAATTGTTGTAATTGGTTTTGTTTTATTATATCACATTTTTTCGTCCTGTCAAGTGTATTGCATATTTTTCATAAAAAAGCATAGCGTATTCTGTGAGGAGTGATCATCCTATGATGGGTATCGTTTGGACATGTATGCTGATATTATCTCTTTTTTCTGCAATTTTACAGAAGAAAACCGGAATATTAACGACCGCCTGCCTTGCAGGCGCCCGCAGCGCAGTGGAGCTGTGCCTGTCCCTTGCCGGTGCACTGTGCCTATGGAGCGGTCTTTCCAAACTTATGGAAAGAGCAGGTTTGACTGAAAAACTGGGGCGTTTGCTTCGTCCGATCTTCAGGAAGCTCTTCCCTCAGTCTGCAAAGGATCCTCTTACTATGGGCTACCTAACCTCCAATGTCAGCGCCAATCTTCTGGGCTTAGGAAATGCTGCCACACCTACGGGCATCGCAGCAGTAAAGCGGATGAAGCAGCTAAGCGGAAGGACCGAAGCCAATGACGAAATGTGCCGTCTGATCATTATGAACACCGCATCCATACAGCTTCTGCCCACCACTGTAGCAAGCATCCGTGCCTCCTGTGGCGCCGCAGCCCCCTTTGATATCCTTCCCTCTGTGTGGCTCACATCTCTGTGCTCCCTGACCATAGGGCTACTGGCAGCAAAGCTGCTCAGGAGGTTCTATGCTTGATCTGCTGATCCCTCTGATCCTCATAGGGACCTCTGTATTTGCACTATATAAGAAGCAGGATGTGTATTCCTGTCTGCTTGAGGGCGGCAAAGAGGGTTTAAAGCTCCTGTTCTCCATTGCGCCTGCACTGGTCATGCTGCTGACTGCGGTACATATGCTCCGTGACTCCGGTGCCATTGCGCTGCTATCCTCCTTCTGCTCCCCTGTCACCTCCCTCTTGGGAATCCCAAGTGAAACCCTGCCTCTGCTGTTGATCCGCCCCTTCTCCGGCAGTGCAGCTTTGGCTGTAGGTGCGGATCTCATCACAAGCTACGGTCCCGACTCCCTGATCGGACGAACTGCTGCCATTATGTTGGGCAGTACAGAGACCACCTTCTACACCATCTCCGTCTACTTCGGCGCCGCCGGGATCAGGAACACCCGCTATGCCGTCCCTGCCGCTCTGATGGCAGATCTTACAGGCTTTGTTGTGGCTTCTCTCTGCGCAAGGGTCTTCTGAGCTGCCACCGCTTTTTCAGAGGAAATAAATTGACAACAGCCTTTTCCCATTGTATAATCCATAATAAGCACCGTCTAAATAGGCATACTATACACGAGAAGGAGGTAGCCGCATATGTTGAACATCTATTTTGGAGCTATGGAGCACGCCATATATGATACAGATGTATTCTTTAATAATTCCTATGAGGATGAATGGATCCTGAATGATTTCTCTGTAAGAGTCATAAAGAAAATAGATAAGTCCACTGTTCTCGGCCCTCACTTGATCGAAAGCCCTGTTTTAGGTCCCATCTCTCCTAAGGAGCTGTCCGGCGGTACGAAAACTCTGATCCTGATCCATCATCTCCCCCATAAGGTTTTCAACGCATCAAAGTGTGGGGACAATTGTGCCAAATATATATTGGAAATCGCCAAAAAACAGGATATCACAATCAATCTTCGTCACATTATGGATTTCGGAGCAAGACCCTTCCCCATCCCTGTGGTCATCCTGAACAACAGGAGTGCTGTTCGGGACATGACAGAGATGATGCTCTGTGCTTCCGATTTTCTCTGAGGTAGCATATGACAGGAAAATATACCATTCGAGTCAAGAACAATCGAGTTCGTTTTGAGCTGACTGTAGAACGGAACATTACCATTCTTCGTGGAGACAGTGCCACCGGAAAGACAACACTGTTAAATCTTCTCCGAGCCTACGAGGAGTACGGTAAGAACAGCGGTGTTTCTGTAGATAGTCCCAAGCCCTGTGTGGTGCTTTCCGGACCTTATTGGGAGGCGATTCTGGAACGAGTGCGAGATAGTATTGTTTTTATTGACGAAAACAGTGCCTTTGTAGCATCGCCGGACTTTGCAAAGGCTGTTCAGAAATATGACAACTACTATGTGATCGTTACAAGAGAGAACCTTCCCCAGATCCCCTATAGTGTCAGCAGCATTCTTAAGCTCAGAAAAACAACCAGCCGAAAAAAACTAACCTATAACAAGGCATACCCGCTTTACAATCAGATTCTCAATGCCAAGGTTGTGCTAAACACCTCCGCACTCTACCTAACAGAAGATTCTCGCTCCGGGTATGAGCTATTCTCCGCCATCGCTGTGCAGAACAATGCTGTCTGTCAGAGCACCTACGGAAACGCAGGCGTTCTGAAGCTGCTCCAGAGTTTAGAACGACAGAAAACGCTGATCATTGCGGATGGTGCTGCATTCGGTCCATACATCAACGGTGTATTTGAATGGATCAAGCATCGCAACCATTTTATCCTATATCTTCCGGAATCTCTGGAATGGTTGATTCTGCGTTCCTCTATTCTAAGAGATCCGGAAATTCAAGGGATTCTTGACAATCCGCAGGACTACATTGACAGCAGTCGCCACTTTTCATGGGAGCAATTTTTTACGGAGCTACTCATTCGAAAAACAGCCGATACATATATGAGCTATCAAAAGTCCCACCTGAACCCATTCTATCTGCAGTCCGAGAATATAGATAAAATCATTTCTACAATCGAAAAATAAATCGGAGGCTGACTCACCTTGCTTGTGAGGCCGCCTCTGATTTATCTTTCCATAACCCGGCAGTGGGTAATTCCGTAGTATTCAAAGCAAGCAATCGAATCCAAGGTGATCTCCTCGCCACACACTACAATGGGGATCGCAGGAGGACAGGACACGCTTGCATCTGCCAGTATTCTGCCAAGGCATTGGCGCAGCGGCAATTCCCGCGCAGGAGAAAGCAGCGCCTCCCGAATAGATCGCTTCCTGACAGGAGGAGGCAGCGGCGGTGCTTGCTGCAAAATGGGCTCCCGTTTCTCTATGGCAGAAAGAGCCTGTTCAATTCGTACCAATGACTCCTGCCCCAGCTCAGGGGTCAGCATCATAACCACATAGTCCGGGTCGGAGAATTCGCAGACCATATCCTGCTTCCAAAGGAGCTGTGCAAGCTCTGTTCCTGTGTAGCCCAGATGCTTCGGTGCCAGAGTCAGCTTCAGTGGCTCCTCTCCAACCGGTGGAATGCCCCTGTCCTTCAGTCTCTGCTTCATGGCTGCAAGGGACTCTGCAAAGGCAGCCAAACGCTGTGGGTACCCCTCTGCCAAGTAGGCATTGACCTTATCCAAGGACTGCAGGATCAAGTAGGATGGACTGGTTGAGGCGAAGAGCGCCATTGCCCTCTCTATCTGTTGGCAGAAGCAGGACGGTGCAGCCTTGGAAATATGGACATACGCCCCTCCCGTCAGCACAGGCAGGGTTTTATGGGCAGAATCACAGCACAGATCCGCTCCCAGATCCATAGGATGGCAGCTTTGGGGCAGGAAGCGAAGGTATGCACCGTGGGCATTGTCCACCAGCAGGAGCACTCCATGCCTGTGGCACACCCGAGAGAGCCCACGAATATCCACTAAATTCCCCAAATAGTCCGGATTGGTCAGGTAGACTGCAACAGGCTTCTCCTCCATTTGAGCCAGAGTCTGTTCCAGCCCTTCCTCCGTGATCCTACAGGAGAGGATCCCCTCCCCTTCCTTTGGATAGAGCCAGAGCACCTCCAGATCCAAGAGCGCCGCAGCGGTCATAAAGGTCTTGTGTGCATTGCGACCTGCAAGGATCCGTGGCTTTTTCCCCATCTGCCTGCCGTAAAGCATAGCCAGATACAGCATGGCTCGGATACCAAGAGAGGAGCCCTCCGTAGAGTAGACCGTTTTCGCCGTACCGAAAAGTGCAGCAGCATTTTCCTCGCTCCGCCCAATGATGCCCTGTGCCTGATACAGCACATCCGCACCCTCGATCTCTGTCAGATCCAGATCCTCTACCCCCAAGACCTTACTGCCCTTATGCCCCGGCATATGTAGCCGCAGTTTCCCACTGCCGGCATACTGTCTTGCAAAGTCCCAAATGGGTGTTTCCATGCTTATGCTTCCAGAGTCTTGGCTGCTTCCAGCATAATGGCACATTCCATACGCTTGCGGAACAGCTCACAACCGTATTCATACACACCGGTAATGGCACCGGTAGCATGGTAGGCATTGGCAGCACAGCCGCCGGAGCAGTAGAGCTTCGCCCAGCAATCCTTACATTCCGGTCGGGAATATACATTACAGGAGGCAAATTCGTTCTGGATCTCGTGGTTGGTCACACCCTTCCACACGTCCCCCAGCTTGAAGCGTTCCTCGCCTACAAACTGGTGGCAGGGATACAGATCCCCCCAAGGTGTAACTGCCATATACTCTGTGCCGGAACCGCAGCCGGAAACACGCTTATAAATACAGGGGCCGCCCTTCAGGTCGATCATATAGTGATAGAAGGTAAAGGGCTTGCCCTCACGGTGTCGCTGCAGCATGAGCTCGGCTAACTTCTCGTACTGTTCCAGAACAACGGGCAGATCTTCCTTGGTCAGTGCAGAGGGAGCATCGGGAGCACAGACCACAGGCTCCATGCTCAGCTCTGTAAAGCCCAGAGACAGCATTTCTTCAATATCCTTCAGGAAGTCGGGATTTGCGTGGGTGAAGGTACCACGCATATAATAATTCTTGTTCCCACGAGCCTGAACCAGCTGCTGGAACTTGGGAACGATCCGCTCCCAGCTTCCCTTCCCGGCATAGTCCACACGGTAGCGGTCATGGATCTCCTTCCGCCCGTCCAAGCTCAGGACAACATTGCTCATTTCCCGATTGGAGAAGTCAATTACATCCTCATTGATCAGGATGCCGTTGGTGGTCAGGGTGAAGCGGAAATTCTTGCCGCATTCCTTCTCCCGCTGTCTTGCATAGGCTACCAGCTGCTTCACTACATCGAAGTTCATAAGGGGCTCACCGCCGAAGAAGTCCACCTCCAAATTTCTGCGGCCATGAGAGTTCTCAATGAGGAAGTCCAGTGCCTGTTTTCCTACCTCGAAGCTCATAACCGCCCGATCTCCCTGATATTCTCCCTGACTGGCGAAGCAGTAGGAGCAGTTCAGATTGCAGGTATGTGCCACATGGAGGCACAGTGCCTTTACCACTCCGGCAGTCTTCTGCTTCAGAGTACCTGCCATAGGAGCGAAGGTATCCGGTGCATACAGCTTCCCTGCCTGCTTCAGCTCCTCGATCTGGGAGAAGCATTCGTCAATTTCTGCCTCGGATACATGGTCATAGGTTTCAAGAATCCTTGCCTTGATCTGTGCCTTGTCTCCCTGTTCATACTGCTCAATGATATCATAGGCGACCTCGTCCACAACATGGACAGAGCCGGAGTAAATGTCCAGAACGATATTCATTCCGCCCAGCTTATAACAATGGATCATTTGTATTGTCTCATTCCTTTTCTGGTGATTTCTCATAAAAAATGCCGCCATCTGGCGGCATTTAGGTGCGATTAACTTAGTCCTGCTTGTTCTCGCACTGCTGGTTTGCGATACCGCAGCTGGTCTTGCAAGCAGACTGGCAGGAGGTCTGGCACTCGCCGCAGCCGCCGTTCTTTGCGCTGTCGCACAGGTTCTTGGTTTCCAGAGTCTTGATCATCATATTTTTATCCTCCAAGTGATTAGATTTGGGTTCATTATATCACGCATCAACTCATAAGTCAATGCTCAGGGAAGATTTTTTATTTCCGTCAGTCCTGCATCCAGCAGTTTCTGGAAGGACAGTAAAATGCCTAACTTCGCATGATACCATGTCAAGCCGCCTTGGAAGTACACCGCATAGGGTGGACGGATGGGGCCATCCGCAGACAGCTCAATGGAAGAGCCCTGTACGAAGGCACCTGCTGCCATGATCACCTCATCCTCATAACCCGGCATAGCCCATGGCAGAGGATCTGCGTAAGAATCCACAGGAGCCGCCGCCTGAATGCCCTTACAGAAGGCGATCATTGCCTCCCGTGAGCCCAGCTCTACAGCCTGAATGATATCATGACGGCTCTCGGTGCTGTTGGGAATCACTCTGTAGCCCTGTCTCTCATAGAGATTGGCTGCAAAGATCGCACCCTTCAGAGCAGAAGCAACCACGGTAGGAGCCAGGAAGAAGCCCTGATAGAAGGCAGGCATCAAGCCCAGATTGGCTCCTACCTCCTGTCCCAGACCGGGAGCAGAGAGGCGGTAAGCACAGCGTTCCACCAATTCCTTCTTGCCGCAGATATAGCCACCAATGGGTGCAAGACCGCCGCCGGGATTCTTGATCAGGCTTCCCACCACCAGATCCGCTCCCACATCACTGGGCTCAATGGTTTCAACAAATTCACCATAGCAATTATCCACCCTGCAGATCATATCCGGCTTCAGAGACTTGAGGAAGGCAATCAGCTCCCCGATCTGCTTCACAGAGAAGGTCGGGCGGGTAGCATAGCCCTTGCTGCGCTGGATGGTTGCCATTTTCGTTCTCTCGTTGACACAGGCACGGATGGCTTTATAGTCAATGGCTCCCTCGGCAGTCAGGTCTGCCTGACGGTAGCTGACACCGTATTCCTTCAGGGAGCAGGTGGAGGGACGGATACCGA
>JAGBGB010000053.1 GCA_017936205.1 Oscillospiraceae bacterium | reverse complement strand
TGTTCTCCCCTCAAATATGCTTCTACTGCTAATATTTTATCTTCTGGTGTGACTTTTCTCTTGATCATAAAAAATACTCCCCATAGTGTAGTCTCGAAATTTTTGTTATTTCGAGTGTCTACTCTATGGGGAGCATATCAATGTGAGACAGCCTCTTGCGTTTTAAGCTTGCGCTCTAATACCCCGCCAAATTCCGATTTGTCGCACAGTTTGATTTACCCCTTCGTAGGGGCGCGCATTGCGCGTCCGGTTCATGGCGTAACGCCATGAACACAAAAACCACCGAAAAAGATGTGATTTCTCCAAAAAACGAAACATTTTTCACAACCACCAATTCTTGGCGGTTGTCGGACGCGCAATGCGCGCCCCTACGCAGCGGTAATGCAAAATACAAACTGTGCAACAATTCGGAATTTTCCATTTTCAATTTTCCATTCGATCCAACGGATCGCTAAATCGGAATTTGACTGAGGATTCGGCAGGAGGAATTCCTTTTGGTTGAGGATGAGAAAATGGACTGTTGCAAATGTAATCCATTTGCAACAGTCCTGATTGATATTACATAAAGAACAGGAAGCACAGCAGACCGAAGAAACCGAGAACCAGCAGCGCTACCGGAATGAATACCAGGAAGGCAGAGATCAGCATGGCGGGGATATCTTTCTTCTCCAAGCCGCCGGCAGCTTCGATCTCATCCTGTAGGGTTCTCTCCTTCTCAGGGTCGTACTTTTTTAGCTTTTTCCGAAAAAACAGCATTGCTTCCCTCTCTTAGCCCTGGCGCTTGGGGATCTCGAAGAGGTAATCACCCTTCTCATCGATCTTCTTGTCCAGGAAATGGCAAGCTACGAAGTGACCGGGGCTGACCTCAACAGTGGGAGGCGGCACACGCTTACACTTATCACAAGCCATGTAGCAGCGAGTGTGGAACTTGCAGCCCTCGGGAGGACGGATGGGGCTGGGAATATTGCCTTCCAGCAGGATCCGCTCCTTCTTTACAGCCTCGGAGTCCGTGGTGGGAATGGAGGACAGCAGAGCCACAGTGTAGGGGTGGCGAGGATCTGCGAAGATCTCCTCTGCAGTGCCCAGCTCCACCATGTTGCCCAGATACATAACGCCGATACGGTCAGAAATATAACGAACAACAGACAAGTCGTGGGAGATAAAGAGGTAAGTCAGGTTATCCTTCTCCTTCAGATCCTCGAGCAGATTGATGATCTGAGACTGGATGGACACGTCCAGTGCAGAAACACATTCGTCACAAACGATGAACTTAGGCTGCACAGCCAGAGCACGGGCGATGCAAATACGCTGACGCTGACCACCGGAGAACTGGTGGGGATAGCGATGGAGCATATAATCCTGCAGGCCGCAGCGATCCATAACTTGGAGGATATAATCCTTCATCTTAGGATCACGAGGCTTGAAGAACTTATGAGTGGTAAGACCTTCGCCAATGATCTGACCAACGGTCATACGGGGATTCAGGGAGGAATAGGGATCCTGGAAAATGATCTGAATATCCTTGCGGAGAATCCGCATCTCGGAATACTTCAGACGGCTCAGGTCGATGCCGTTATCCAGCAGCTTTTCATACTCCTGGAACTTTGCATTCCCGGCATACTTTGCACGGATGCGCTGGAGCTCTTCGTCATCAGCCTTTACAACATCCATAGCCTCCTGAATGGGGCCGCGGAGCTTATCCTTCCCTTGGCGGCACTTTTCAGCACGGTCAAGAGCCTTCTTCTCCTTCGCAGGATCACGGGTCTCGGGATCGTCACGGTATTCCTTGGCAACCGCCTCATGGAAAGCGATCTGACCGTCAATGTCCCGCTCCTGTTCCTTCAGCTTGAACAGCTTTAGGTTGTCGTTATAACGTCTGAGCAGTGCCTTGGTTCCCTCAGAGGGATCATCCAAAGCAGCAAAGCCGCCCAGAATCTTAACAATGGCATTGAACTGGGTCTCAGCCTCTGCACATGCCAGATTCCTATTCTGATGCTGGAAGAAGGTAGCCTGCTCCCCTGCTGCCTCGACATCCTTGGTCAGGGCATCTGCCTTCGCCTGCTGCTTGCGGTACTTGGCAATAAGCTTGGATGCATTCTGAATGGTCTTGGCAACATACTGAGGGCAGAACTCGTCCAGAGTTCTTCCGTAGTACATGGTACTGCCGGCGGTCTGAGGATAGAGCTGAAGGATGGTACGGCCCAGAGTAGACTTACCGCAGCCGGACTCACCAACCAGACCAAAGGTCTCACCACTGTGAATATCAATGGTGATCTCCTCATTGGCACGGACATAGAGCTGCTGTCGCTGGAAGATGCTGCTCTTGGCAACAGGGAAATACTTCTTAAGGTTCTTGATTGACAATAGCTTTTCTGTGCTCTTCACTGCGACGCACCTCCTTTACAGGGTAATGACAACGGATCTTCTGACCCGGATTGACTTCTAAGAGTGCAGGTTCTTCTTCCATGCACTTTGCGGTTGCATACTTGCAGCGAGGCGCAAACTTGCAGCCCTTGGGAAGTGCCAGAGGATGGGGAACCGCACCGGGAATGGGCTCTAACTTGTCGGTTACATTGTCGATACGGGGAATGGAGTGCATCAGACCCTCGGTATAGGGATGGCTCACAGGACAATCTGTGAAGATCACCTTTGCAGAGGTCTGCTCAACGACCTGACCGCAGTACATAACAACAACATCGTCAGCCATTTCATTGATAACGCCTAAGTCGTGAGTGATGAAGATAATGGCAGTTCCGTTATCACGCTGCAGATCGTTCATCAGTCGCAGGATCTGAGCCTGAATGGTAACATCCAGAGCAGTGGTGGGCTCGTCGGCGATCAGGATCTTGGGACGACAAGCCAGAGCCATTGCGATCATAACACGCTGACGCATACCGCCGGAAAGCTGGTGGGGATACTGGCGGAGAACTGCTTCGGGGTTGGGGATCTGGACTGCATGGAGCATTTCCAGAGCCTTCTCTGCTGCCTGCTTCTTGTTCATGCCCTGATGGATCATGAAGGGCTCAGACAGCTGCTTCTTAATAGAGAAGATGGGGTTCAGGCTGGTCATTGGCTCCTGGAAAATAACAGAGATCTTATTACCACGGATCTCATACATTTCTTGCTGAGACAGCTTGGTCAGATCCACGCCCTCGAAGGTGATCTCACCATTGGCAATGTAGCCATTGCCATCCAGAAGCTGCAGAATGCTCATAGCGGAAACAGACTTACCGGAGCCGGACTCGCCGACGATGCCGATGGTCTTACCTGCTTCCAGCTTGTAGGAAACATCATTGACCGCCTTAACAATGCCCTTACGGGTCTTAAAATAGGTATGAAGGTTCTTTACTTCTAATAATGACATTGTATTTCCCTCCTCCTATTATCTTTCCTGGCTGCTCTTGGGATCAAGAACATCACGCAGGGTGTCGCCGATAATGTTGATGCTGATGGTAGCGACTGCAAGGAAGATTGCGGGGAATACCCACTGCCACCAGTAGTTCTGAATAACCAGAGAATTATTGGCGCCATCGAGCATATTGCCCCAAGTAGGCTGGGGCTGCTGGACGCCAAAGCCCAGATAGGACAGGCTGGATTCTGTCAGCAGACATCCGGCGAAGTCCAGAGTCAAGCTAACGAGAATAACAGAAATAACATTGGGGAGAATGTGCTTGAAGGCAATTCTCTTCTCCTTAACGCCCATGGACTGAGCAGCGATAACGAATTCCTTCTCACGTTCTGCCAGAACCTGACCACGGATCATCTTAGCAAGACCGGTCCAGCTCAGGATACCTAACATGAACATGATAATAATGATACGGGTAGTCTCAGGAATGGGCTTGGTACGGATAACATAGGAAAGAAGCATTGCAAAGGGCAGGAAGGGGATGGAGGAGAAGATCTCAGTAATACGCATCAGAAGCATATCGACCCATCCGCCGAAGTAACCGGAGACACAGCCCACGATAATTGCAATGATGGTAGATACGATAACAGCAACCGCACCAACGGTCATAGTCATCTTACCACCGTGGATAATTCTGGTGAATACATCACGACCACGGCCATCGGTACCCATGAGGTAACCCTTGAAGCCGACCTTCTCGGTGAGCTCACCTTCAGCATTGACCAGATAGGTCTGCTTAGAGCCGGTGAAGATCTGGTCTGCGGACATGCCGTTGACCTCTGTCTGACCGCCATCGTTATGGCCCCAGGCGTAAACATTCCCTGCATCGGAAATGGCGACGAAGTGACGAGTACCTGCATAGATCTCGGCGAACTTCTCACCGTTGGGCAGAGTGGGAACATCCTTCTCGCCGTATTCGGCAGCACCGAATACAACCAGGCTACCGTCATCCATAACCAGAGCATAGCAGTTATTGGTAGCAGCGATATCCTGAACCGTGCGATCCTTCAGGTAGGTTCGCAGATTCTTAATGTTACCGTCGGCAGTGGAGTAGGCAGACTGCATATTGAAGGTCAGGGTCTGACCGCCGGATACAGTGCCATCCTCACGGAGCATAATTGCATAGTAGTTAGACAGAGCGACCTTCTCAATGCCCTCGGTGAACTTACGGTTCATCTCGTCCAGGCTGAGCATGGCATTCTTGTTGCCCCAAACGCTCATGGTGCCGTCCTTCATAACCAGAACATTACACTGGTAACCGGCAATGAGCTGCTTGACCTGATCGGGATCGATGGTACCATTGAGGAGATGGTCAGGCATCTGAATATAGGGATCGGTCTCGTTCTTCACAATACCGTACTGACCATTGTTGGAGTTGCCCCAGCCTACCAGCTTACCATCCGTGGTAATAACCATGATATGGTCGGAGCCTGCAGCAGCATGAGCAATCTTACCGGGCTGGATCTCTTCGGGATAGATCTCGAAATCCACATTGGTCAGGGTGTTCTTGGTATTGCCCCAGAGGAAGAAATCATTGTCCTTGCTGACACCAACGGTGAAGTCGGCAAAGCCATTGATGTTCTTAATATTGTTCTCTAACTCTCCCGGTACCTTCAAGAAGGAATAATTGGGAGCAATGTTTGCCTGAAGGGGATCGGTGTAGTTCAAATCCATGGGAACCGCAAGGGGTCCAATGAATACGAACAGGAACAGAGAAACCAGCACGATCAGTGCAACCACCGCCAGCTTGCGACGGAAGAATGCCTTGACCGCAAGGCGGGAGGGGCTTTCCAGCTTCTCAACAGCCAGCATCTCGTCCATGGTCAATTCCTTGCTTGCGCCGAAGAACATTCTTCTGCCCCAACGGCCTAAGGTAGCAAAGAAGCCCTTACGGGTATCCTGATTCTTTTCTTTTGACATAACGATACCCTCCTTCCTTACTTATTGACACGGATTCTGGGATCAACCAGACCATAGATCAGGTCAGTCAACAGGTTGCCTACCAGAGAGATGGAAATATAGAACATCTGCAGAGCGAGAACGATCTCGTTATCGCTTGCCTGCAGGGCAGTATAATAGGTTCTGCCAATGCCGTTCAGAGCGAAAATGTTCTCGATCATCAGGGAGCCGGAGAAGATGCTCAGGAACCAGCCAATGATCAGGATGGTAACAGGAAGCAGAGCATTCCGCCATGCGTGGGAGTAAATAACCACTCTCTCACGCAGACCCTTTGCACGGGCAGTACGGATGCAGTCCATGCTCAGAGCCTCGATCATGGAGGCACGGACATAACGGGTCATGCCGCCCAGAGAGGTAAAGGTCATTACGATCAGGGGCAGAGACAAATGGTACATCTTGTCCCAGAAGCGATCCCAGGAGGACCACTCCAAGCTACCTGCAGTCTGCATACCCGAAACCGGGAACCAGCCTAAAACCACTGCAAATAGCCAGATAAATACAATTGCAACAATAAATGTAGGCAAGCTATAGCCGACGAGAGTACCGACCTGTACTCCCACATCACGCTTGCTTCCGCGCTTTACAGCACAGAAAATGCCTAGGGGGATGGTAATGCCTAAAGCTAAGATAACCGAGAAAATGTTAATAAAGATGGTATTCTTCATCGGTTCAATAATAACCTCAGAAACAGGCTTACCATACTGGGAGGACTGACCCAAGTTGCCCTGGAACAAGCCGTTATAGCTGCCGTCAGCATAGGGATACACACCCAGCCATCTTAAATATCTCTCGATCTTGGTACCGTTAAGACCTAATTTTTCTTGCCAGAATTGATATCTCTCGTCATAATTCAGGAGTCTGTTTGCCTTGATCTCATTGTGGGCCATTTCTGCTGCCTTGTCGATGGGCAGCATGTTATAAATCATGTAAATCATGAACGAGAGGATCAGGAACACGACTACGATATACAGCAGTCGCTTTAGTACATATTTGCCCATTAGAATCCTCCAATCTGAATTTCCGGCTGTAAATGCGGATGTAAACCAAAGCCGCTGCTTACGCAAGCACTGATTTACAGCAAAAAGACTCCTTTTGCTGCAAACCAGTGCCTACCTAAGCATGGGGCGTTGCCGCCCCAGCCAGGTTCCCCGCAAAATCAACGGGAGTCTTTATGAGTGGCAATAGGAAGGGCAGTGTGAGTGCCCTTCCTATTTTGTTTAGTTATTGCGAATTACATGCACTTTTCAGAGCGAAAAGCTACAGATTACTGGTAGTTCTCCCAGAAGTCAGCCTCGTCCATGACATATGCACGGCTGTAGTCAGCGTACATCTCGGGATCGATGGTGAATTTGAAGGAGAAGTCATAGATTGCACTGGTGAAGCCGGTAGCATAGTTGATACCGCAGCACTTAGCAACGCCGTCCCAGCCGTACTCTTCGATCTGCAGATACTCGCCGTACAGGCCGGTTGCGAAGTCGCAGCTGGTGTAGGTGATGTATGCACCGATCTCAGTGGTAGCGTTGGGGTTGGTCTGCCATGCAGTGATCAGCTGGTCGGTAACCTCGTTGGGCTGAGTGCCGTACCAGTTGATTGCCAGAGGCATGTAGTACTCGCCGTTGATCTTCAGGGTCTTGTATGCGCCGTCGGTGGTAGCATACATGATGTTCTGCTTGGACAGCTCGTAGCCGGACAGCTTCTTGTAACGAACAGCATCGGTGCCGGGAACGAATTCCTGACCCTTGTCGTTGTAGATCCAGCCGCCCTCTTCCAGAACAGCGATAGCAGTGTCAGAGCTGTATGCATAGGGGTTCAGGACGATCTCATCCTCAACTGCCTTGTATGCAGAGTAACCGGTGTAGTAGGGTCCGTGAACGACGGAGCCGTAGCCGCCGGTGAAGGTCTGTGCGAACTCAGGACGGTTGATGGTGTACATCAAAGCCTGACGAGCATAGACGTCGCTTGTGGGGCCCAGG
>JAGBGB010000052.1 GCA_017936205.1 Oscillospiraceae bacterium | reverse complement strand
AGAGGTTGGAACCAATGGGTATAGTGGGTCGCACCCTTTTCTACAGCCCAATCCATCATAGCCTTGGCAACTACATCTGCTACCGCCATGGATATGGCTCCACCGTCCTTTTCCACCCGATCCAGCTCTTCATAAACCTCTCTGGGCAGTCTCTGCTTCATAACTGCCTTGCTAAAGACATTTTCTCCAAAGTATTCATTGATCCGCATGGGCTTACCTCCCAAACCGTTTTCCCATAGTTTACTCCTTTTTTGTATAAAAAGCAAGTCTTTTTCCCATATCTGCACATACTAAGAGGGGTGATATGATGATTACGATCCTATTCAGAACTGCAATTCTGTATTCTACCCTTCTTCTAACCGTAAGACTTCTCGGAAAGAGACAGCTGGGAGAAATGGAGCCCTCAGAATTCGTAGTCTCCATGCTGCTTGCAAATCTGGCAACCATACCAATGGAAGAGCCGGACACCCCTATTTTCCACGGAATTGTGCCCATTATACTGATATTTCTGGCAGAGACAGCCATAGCGTATTTATCCCTGCGATCCGTATGGATCCGAAAATTCTTCTGCGGCAAGCCGGTGATCCTCATAGAAAACGGAAAGATATCTGCTGAGAATCTCCGAAGAACCAAGGTCAACTTAGACGAGCTGACCATGCACCTGCGTGAAAAGGATGTATTTGATCTAAGCACTGTAAAATTTGCCATATTAGAGACCAACGGACAGCTCTCCATTCTGTTAAACGGAAAGGATCAGCCACCAACAGCCAAGGATTTATTAATAAAAGTACCGGATACTCAGCTCCCCATCACGCTGATCACTGACGGCTGCATTCTAAAAGACAATCTTTCCCTTGCAGGGAAAGATCTGCTCTGGCTGCGGAAGGAGCTAAAGAAACGAAACTGCCCCTTAAAGCAAGCCCTTCTTCTTACAATCGATGGCGCAGGGAAAATCTATTTCCTCCGCCGATCCGACTGCCCTTAAAACGAAAATGGCTGTCTCACCATAACAGTGAGACAGCCATAGTTGTTTAAGGACAAGTAAATTACTTGATCTCGACAGTAGCGCCGGCTTCCTTCAGGTCGTTTGCGAGCTTCTCTGCGTCTTCCTTGGAGATAGCTTCCTTCAGGGTCTTGGGAGCGTTGTCAGCGATTTCCTTAGCTTCCTTCAGGCCCAGGCCGGTAGCAGCACGGATGACCTTGATAACATTCAGCTTGGAAGCGCCGCAATCCTTCAGGATAACGTCGAATTCGGTCTTCTCTTCAACAGCCTCAGCAGCAGCTGCGGGAGCAGCAACAGCGGCAGCAGCAGCGGAAACACCAAAGGTGTCTTCCAGAGCGTGTACGAGCTCAGCCAGTTCCAGAACGGACAGGCCCTTAACTTCTTCAATCAGGTTAGCGATCTTTTCAGACATTGTAATATCCTCCTAAAGTAATATATGTGATGTGATTAAGCTTCTGCTTCTGCAGGAGCGGGGCCTTCCTTCTGCTGGCGGATCTGATCAAGCACAAATGCCAGAGAGGAAATGGGAGCCAGGAAAGTGCCGAGGACCTGAGCAATGAGAGCATCCTTGGAGGGAAGCTCGCCGAAGCCCTTGAGCTGGTCAACGGTCATGACGGTACCTTCTACGAGGCCGCCTTTGATCTTCAGAACGTTCTTGTTCTTCTTAGCAAATTCGCATACGATACGAGCGGGAGCAATGGGGTCACCGGTAGTGGTGGCGAGAGAAGTGGTGCCATTGAGAACTTCGTCGAACTGGTTGTAGCCGATCTTGTTAGCAGCGAAACGAGTCAGGGTGTTCTTAACAACAGTGTATTCTACGCCTGCTTCACGGAACTTATTGCGGAGCTCAGTATCCTGTGCGACAGTGATGCCCTTGTAGTCTACGAAAACTGCGGAAGTAGCATTCTGCAGCTTCTCGGACAGAGCATCAACGATTGCCTTCTTGCTTTCAAGTACCTTGATATTGGGCAATGTTGTCACCTCCGAAAAAAAATCCTCATGCCAAAAGACATGAGGACACAAAAATCTTATAAATAAAATTCTGTGTAACCTCGGCAGGACTTACGGCTTTTCGCCCCCTGCTGTCTTTGGCAACCTTAGACATTATAGCACAAAATCTCTATTTGTCAATCCCTAATTTCACTTTTTTTGAAATATTTTTTCTCTATTTCCCTATATCCTTCACGATGGCTTTATTTCAAAAGATATCCGATCAGATACCCTCACGGAAGGAATTGAGGCTGATGAAAGAACGGAAGTATTTCGGGATCCAGAAGCCCCGTCTTTTGCAAATCAGGATTCAGGTTATAACCTTT
>JAGBGB010000051.1 GCA_017936205.1 Oscillospiraceae bacterium | reverse complement strand
GCCAGCTTGTGGATGTGGAGAAGGAGCTTGCTCGGATCGCCAAGGAGAAGGAGAAGGCAGAGAAGGGGCTTGCTCAGATTCGTGGTAAGCTCAACAACCCCGGCTTCCTTGCCAAGGCTCCTGAGAATGTGGTAGCAGCCGAGAAGGAGAAGGCTGACAAGTACGAAAGTCTGATCAAGCAGCTGGAAGAGAGCGAAGCCCGTCTGAAGGCTCTGTAATTTCAAATAATATGCTCCGAGGCTGATTTCAACCTCGGAGCATTATGATATCTTGATCGCTCTTGCTACAGGTCTTTCGACAACGGACATCCTGCAAGCTGTTCCTATGATGAGATTGACAGACTGATCCAATCGGTGTATAATGATAATAGGAAGGTTCTGGGGAATTACTACAGTGCCGCCGACATTAGATCAGCACAAAGAGTCGTCCGTTCTGTGTTATGTGCTATGTTATGAATTATAGACTTTTTGTGGAGGTGGTTTCATGCTTTCGTCATGGATCTTGACTGCTTTGGATTGGATCGGTACAATCTCTTTTGCCATATCCGGATCCTTAATCGCTATTGGGCATGGATTGGATCTTTTTGGGGTGCTTATGGTTGGAACCATTACTGCTGTTGGTGGCGGTATTATCCGAGATGTACTTTTGGGAAGTGTTCCGCCTTCTATTTTTTATCGGACGGAGATCCTATTGGCGGCGGTATTGACTTGTCTCTTGGTTTTTATTTTCATTTCTTATCATGCGAATCGTTTTACTATGATTCGTCATCGTGCGGAGAAGCTGAATCTGATTTTTGACTCCTTAGGCTTGGGCTCCTTCTCTGTAGCCGGTGTGCAGATCTCTTGGGATGCCGGCTTTGGTGAGCAATTCGTTTTATGTGTTCTTATGGGCTGTCTGACCGGTGTGGGAGGCGGTATTGTTAGAGATCTGCTCGTGAATGTTAAACCTTATGTATTTACGAAGCATGTTTATGCCGTAGCATCCTTGATCGGTAGTATTTTATACTATTTTATTCTTTCTCGTACAGCCTATGGGAATATTGGCTCTTTTGTTGCTCTCTTTATTGTTGTTGTGATCCGTCTATTGGCAGCGAAATACCATTGGGAGTTGCCCAAGATCTCTTATTCAGAAGATACACATTAATTCCAAACAATATGCTCCGATGCTGTTATGTAGTATCGGAGCATGATTTTTTCGGTTTTTTATTGCAGATCATGAACAGTTCTGGTATACTATCTGTGTAAGATATAGAACACATTTATCTATAAAGGAGAATCGAATTATGACATTTCAAGAACTGGTTAAGAACAAAAGTGTAAGAACCTATATTCAGCGAGCGGATGAATCTTTGGTAGCACTGGGCTACACAGAGCACAGCTTTGCCCATGTGACCCATGTGGCAAAAACTGCCGGATACATTCTGGAAACCTTGGGCTTCGATGAGCATACGGTAGAGACTGCACAGATCGCAGGATATCTCCATGATATCGGCAATCTTGTGAACCGTGTAGAGCACTCTCAGAGTGGTGCGGTCATGGCATTCCGTATCCTCAATGATCTGGGCTTCCCCGTGGAGGATATTGCTACCATTGTTACCGCAATTGGCAACCATGACGAAGGAACCGGTGTTCCTGTGAACGCAGTTGCCGCAGCTCTTATCTTAGCGGACAAGGCGGATGTCCGTCGCAGTCGTGTCCGCAATCGTGATATCAGCAAATTCGATATCCATGACCGTGTGAATTATTCTGTAACGGATTCCAAGTTAGAGATCAGCCCCGATCACAGCACTGTGACTCTCGTGCTGTCTGTAGATCCTGCCTTCAGCTCTGTCATGGACTACTTCGAAATATTCCTCCACCGCATGATCTTCTGCCGCAAAGCTGCCGAGAAGCTGGGAATGCGCTTCACCTTGGTCATCAACGGACAATCCCTGATATAAAACCATGTGTGCATGAAAAAAGAGACCTGCAGATGCAGATCTCGATTCTCTCACGCACTGTGATTCGCTACACGATGGGTTCGCTAAAAGCTTATTTGAACTTGTAGTGCAGTCTCATATGGTAGTCTTGAGACAACACCATTATATCATATACAGAGCATTATATGACAGTTAGGTTCTGGTGAAGATCGATGCTCTACGCTTCCATATAACGGAACTGCCCCGCTGCAGTTGGAATCATCATATCCAACTGCAGCGGGGCATGATTTATGGTTCGTCTAAGTCACGGTAGGGATAGAGGCGGGACCAGGTGTTGTTTGTTTTGGCGATGGTGCTGCGGTGGGTGGATAGGAGGCGGATCAGGTTGTAGGGGTTGATCCAGATCTCGCTGTTACATTCTTTTTGACTCTCGTGAAAGATCAATTGGATGCCGAAGTGGAGATGGACGATATCAATGTTGTTGCTGTTTTCCTTGGTAGAGTAGCCGGTGCGACCCATGAAGCCGATCACATCTCCCGCTTGTACCGTCATCCCTTCTCGCAGATCGTTGGGGAAGGGGTGATCCTTCTGTAGGTGTGCATAGTAATAGTATCGCTTCCTGTCCTTGGAACGGATGCCGATCCGCCAGCCGCCATATTGATTCCAGCCCATGGCTTCGATGATTCCGCCCTCTACGGCGACTATAGGAGTTCCCAATGCACCCATAAGATCGTTCCCAAGGTGCTTCCGCTTGAAGCCGTAGGTCCTCTGTCCTCCGAAGTCCGGATAATGCTCATAGCCGTAGCCGGCTGCAATAGGGGAGAAAGCCTTCAAGCCATAGGTGGGAACCCATTCACCGTTGACCTCTATGGCATAGGAGCCTAACAGACCACCTAAAACTGCGGTATAGGCTTCGTGATAGTATGTGTAGTATTGAAACTGCCGCCCAAGGAGCTCCTCCACTGAGAGATTTCCGCACAAATCCTTTGCTGCCTTCTTCACGCTGCTTATACTCAGCTTTCCGCCTCCACAGCGGGTGGCGGAAAGAGCCAAGATGTCGATCCAACTCAGAGGCTGTTCCGTTTCCTGCGATTGAATATCCAATTCCATAGCTACTCGGAGCACCTCGTAGTCCACATCGAAGTCTACCCAGCGGATATAGTCCTCCGCAGCCTGAACAGGCAGTAACAAGAAACTGATACTAAGTATCAATAAAAAGATCCTCTTCTTCACCACAGCAACCACCTCCGTGGTAGTGTGTGAAAGAGAGGATCTTTCTATTCAGCGGTTAGGGCATGGTACAATAGATGACCATGAACTCCTGATTTTCAGGATCGGAAATAAATTCTACCTTATCATCTGCTTCTATTTCATCGATCTCTGTCCGAGATAAATAGCCGGTACCGACGATCGTATGAGTAGTGGTTGAATGGTAGGAATATGCAGCCTCATTCATTTCTGACACAATGGGCAGCAGATTGCCGGAATCGGGGGTCAGAGGTATCACATCCATTGCGTTATAGATAAAAACGCAGTTCGGTGTTAGGGGAATAACCTCTGAGGGGGTGGTTTTGCTTCCCTCAGAAATCAAAGCTTCGGTGGGAACAGGAGCTTGTGTGGCAATGGGTGCTTCTGTGGCGAGGGGAGACTCAGTGAGCACAGAGGATTGAGAACCTTCCTCAACGCCGGAACCACAGGTGGGATCGGCTCCTGACCGCAAGTCGTATTGTGCTTTTGCAGGTGTATCGAATTCATAGGCAGGAGCTAAGGTGGGCTCAAGAGAGGTAATACCTTTAGGATGTCGTAGAGCTCCTGTAAGGATCAAACAAAAAAATGCTGCAGCGGCAACGCCGGACAGGGCATAGCTCCACAAGCGTCTGCGCTTTTGATGCACTTCCGCTCGGACCTTCTTCATAACTGTCTGGGTGACCCTTGCCGGAGGCTCAAGGAGGGTGCTGCCTATGGCAGCATCGTTGAGCTCCATTTGATTCATGATTTCTCGGCAATGAGGACAGCTTGCCAGATGCTCTCGCAGCTGCTGCTCTTGTGCTTCTTCATTTGTTCCGTCTAAATGTCCGCTGATCCATACAATATATTCTTCGCAGCTCATGGCAATCCTCCTTCCTCGTTCTTAGACGCCGGAGAATGGAATTTGTTCCGCTTTTGGAGGATATTTTTTCGTAAATTTTCTCTGGCTCTTGCAAGTCTGGATTTTACGGTTCCTTCCTTGATTTTCAGCAGCTTGGCAATATCGGCATAGCTCAGATCATTCACCACACGGAGAGTAATAATGGCTCGCTGCTCCTTGTCCAGCTCCATAAGTGCATCCTGAAGCTGTTGCTGCTCCTCCTTCTTGATCAGGATCTGGTCAGGTTGAAGGGATGGATCGACAGGCTCAAGGGTCTGCTCTTCTCCGTCTTCGCCCTCTGTGATCATGGAAATGGTTGGTCTGCGCTTCTGACTTCTCATAAGATCCAGACAACAGTTGGTTGCCAAGCGGTATAGCCATGTGGTGAAGGCGGATTCGAAATGGAAGCTATTTAAGTATTTCCATGCCTTCAGGAATGCCTCTTGGGTCATATCAGCTGCGTCTTCCTGATTCCCCAGCATACGATAGCAGAGGTTGTATACAGGAGTTTGGTATTGCAGCATCAGCTGCTCAAAGGACTTGGGATCGCCTTTGGCTGCTTTCTTTATTAATTCTGTTTCGTTGATGGGAACTCACCTCAGATCTCTCTTCATAGATTTGATAATAGAATAAACCTCCTCCGCAGAGGAAATATGGGAGATTTGATCCTTATAATAGTTGCTGTGTGGAACTCCGCGGAGGTACCAATTCAGGTGCTTCCGAGCCTCTAAACAAGCAATGTGCTCGCCCTTATCCTCAAGAGATAGACGATACTGGTTTTCAGCCACATCTAAGCGTTGGGATAGTTCAGGCCTCTCAGGGATGGGCAAGCCTGCGAGGGCTGCATGAATCTCCGGGAAGACCCATGGATCCCCAAATGCAGCACGACCGACCATGAAGAGGGAAGCGCCGCTGTGATCCCGACAACGAACCGCATCTTCGGCACAGGTGATATCTCCGTTGGCTATCACCGGGATCTTCACGGCTGCAGATACCTTACCGATCTCGTCCCAGTCTGCACGGCCGGAATATAGCATGGACTTGGTCCTCCCGTGAACGGCTATGGCATCGGCTCCGCTGTCCTCCAATGCTTTCGCCATCTCTACCACATGGATGCTGCTTTTGTCCCAACCCAGACGAGTTTTAACGGTTACGGGTACGGAAACGGCAGCCTTGACTGCCTTCACGATCTGGCAGGCAAGGGGTACATTCCGCATGAGGGCACTGCCATCTCCGTTGTTTGCGATCTTGGGCATGGGACAGCCCATATTAATATCAATAAAATCACAGCCACTATGCTCCAAGGCAAGCTGTGCCGCCTGTGCCATCATGGAAGGATCATTGCCGAAGATCTGTGCACCACACATGGAGCCGGGGTTCTTACCTAACAGACTGCGACTCTTTTTGTCCTGATAAACCAGCGCTCTGGAGGAAACCATCTCCGTAACGGTTACACCAACTCCCAGCTCTGCACAAATGCAGCGATATGCAAAATCCGTTACCCCTGCCATAGGAGCTAATACAGTGGGGGAGGATATTTCGTATCCTAAAAATTTCATATCTATAGATCCCTTCGGGAAAATTCTGTATTGTGTATAACGGATATAATGAGAATGTCAGAGCAAGGATTCTTCCGATTCGGACACAGCCCAACCATTATACTTTTCTATCATATCACATTT
>JAGBGB010000050.1 GCA_017936205.1 Oscillospiraceae bacterium | reverse complement strand
GTACACTTTTAGAGTAAGCTTTCATAAACCTCCTGGTAGTCTGCAATTCCGTTCATGTTGTTAGTCGGTGGAGTGTCAATAGAGAAGAATTCTACTGTGCTGTTCAAGTTCTTAGATTTTAGGCGTCGCACAGTTACCTTCACCTCGCTCCCCGGCTCGTCAGTCGAAACCTTAATTTTGATAGGACCACGGGCCGTGTAGCACAGCTTTTTTATGCTTTCAAATTTGTGCATGCCTCCCCCTGTGACATTGATTTTAATCCGTAACTTTTAGCGCACAAGTAATATCGAGACGCAAAGAAAGTCGAAAAAGCAGAGGAATTTCAAGCAATTTATGCTTGCAAAATTCCTCTGCTTATGATATAATGATATTACTTGGCACGGAATATAAAGGAGGTCTAACTATGGCATATCCAGAGTGGGTTGAGAAGCAACGCAGACCCGGCACCAACATTAGCTGTATACGAGGGAAGTACTACCTTTATGAGGTTACTTCTGTATGGAATAAAGAAAAGGGACGAGCTCAGAAAAAGACCGGAAAATATCTTGGACGGATCACAGAGGAGGGATTAATCCCTCCAAAAGAGAAAAAGAGCGAGCCTGTCACCGGTGGCATTTGCACAAGAGAGTATGGGGCGAGCAGCACTTTATTTCATCTGGGTCAGCCCCTTTATAACCACCTAAAGGATAGTTTCCCGGAAGATGCAAACACAATATTTGCACTTGCAATCCTCCGAATCATCGAGAAATGTCCATTCAAACGAGCTGCATTTCTATATGAAAGATCTTATCTGTCAGAGGTTTTAGGAGAGATCCCCCTCTCTGCTTCCAGTATAACTGCTTTTCTGCAGAACTTTGGCATAAAGAGAGAGCAACAGGTCGGATTTATGAAAGAATACCTGACAGACTCTAAATATATTTTGTTTGACGGCACCAATATAATTAGTCAATCCGAGGAAATGGATATCAACAGATTGGGCTATAATAGTCACCGTCAGTATGATCCTCAGATTAACCTGATGTACGCCTTTTCCGCTGACCAACACAAGCCGGGATATTATAGAATTTTGCCCGGTAATATCCGCGATGTAAAAGCCTTCAAAGTAAGTGTTGAAGAACTTGGAATCAGCAATACCGTGGTTATTGCTGACAAAGGATTTGGATCAGAGCAAAATTTTGAGCTTTTGGAAAAAAGCGAACTAAACTATATTATTCCGCTTAGAAGAAACAATGGACATTGTGATAGAACAAAGATTGTCTCCGGCAATAAAGCAAACTTCGATGGGTATTTTCTGTTCAACGGAAGAGCTATCTGGTACTACGAATATATTCAGGATAACAAACGCTTCATAATGTACCTTGATGAAACATTAAAGGCGAAAGAAGAGCGTGATTATTTACAACGACTAGAAGCTAACAATGAAAAATATACTCACGAAGGATTCATGGAGAAGCAAGACAGCTTCGGTACGATTGCTTTCCATACGAATCTAAAGGATGATGCCAAAGAAATCTATGCACTCTATAAGACCAGAGGCGAAATAGAGCAATCTTTCGATTTCTTAAAAAACCTTCTTGAACAAGATCACACCTATCTGCAGAGCAAATACGCAGTGGAAAGTTGGGCATTCATTAATCACATTTCGCTTATGCTGGTGTATGAGGTTTACTCCGCACTTAAGACTGGGGGGCTTTTATCAAAATACTCTGTTCAGGACTTCATTACGCACTTGAAGTATATCCATCGGTTAAAAATAAACAACTCCTGGGTTACCGGAGAGATCTCAGGCAAAACCCAGAAGTTGCTTGACGCGTTAAATGTTCGTATTACTTAATCTTTCGAAAGTTACGGTTTGATTGACTAAATGGAAGCTACCATGAACAAGGTCCCCGTTTCGGAGAACACTCCGAAACGGGGACTTCTTCCATCGGTCCACAACACATTGCGTAATGATTGGCATTTTGCAGTCTATGATCACTTATTTCAGCAGGGCTTCGCCGGCTTTGAAGATGTCGCCTGCACCTACGGTGAGGATCAGGTCACCTTCTTGGGCGATGGTCTTCAGGTGCTCTGTAACCTGAGGCAGAGTCTCGAAGTACTGGGCATTGGGGATTTCTCTTGCCAGATCTGCGGAGGAAATACCATAGGTATTCTGCTCTCTTGCGGCATAGATCTCAGCCAGCAGGAGCACATCCGCCTTCTTCAGCTCATGGACGAAGTCTTGGAACAGAGCCTTGGTTCGGGAATAGGTGTGGGGCTGGAAGGCAAGAACGATCCGCTTGAAGCCCCTGAGCTTCACGGCCTCGATGAGGGAGTGGAGCTCACTGGGATGGTGGGCATAGTCGTCATAGATCTTTGCGCCCTTGAATTCCCCCTTATATTCCATCCGCCGTCCGGCACCTGTGAAGGTAGCAAGTCCATTGCTCACATGGCAGCCCTCGATGCCCATGACATAGGCAGAAGCGGCAGCCGCCAGAGCATTATATACATTGTGCTTGCCATTGACCGCAAGATCCACATGGCAGTACAGCTTCCCCTTCGCCCAAATGTCAAAGGAGCTGTAATCCGAGGAGATCTTGTCTGCATAGAAGTCATGCTTCCGATCCAAGCCGAAGCTGAGATAGTCCAGATCCTTCAGAGTCTCTACCGTATTGGGATCGTCCCCGTTGGCAATGACGAAGCCGGTTTGAGGCACCAAGCAGGCGAAGCGGCGGAAGGATCGCTGCACATCCGCAAGATCCTTGAAGAAGTCCAGATGATCCGCTTCAATATTATTGATCACCGCTACAGTAGGGTAGAAGTTCAGGAAGGAGTTGCAATATTCGCAGCTCTCCATAATTATGGTCTCGCCCTGACCTACCCGATGCCCTGCATTCAGAAGGGGCAGAGAGCCGCCGATCATAACCGTGGGATCCGCCTGTGCCTCCATGAAAATATGAGTCGTCATAGAGGTAGTCGTAGTTTTTCCGTGGGTTCCTGCAATGCAAATGGCGTTCTTATACTCCCGCATGATCACGCCCCAAGCCTGTGCTCGCTCGAAAACAGGAATGCCTTGTGCTCTGGCAGCAGCGATCTCCGGATTGTCATTCCGTGCGGCAGCAGTACGGATGATGCAATCTGCACCCTGAATATTTTCTTCCCGATGTCCGATGTGGACGGTGATCCCCTTGGCGATCAGCTCATCTGTAGAAACGGAAGAATTCATATCCGAGCCTGTGACCTCCATACCCATGCCACGGAGCACCAAGCCCAGCGGCCGCATGGACACACCACCGATGCCGATCAAATGAATATGCTTACCGGGGAGCAAATACGCCTCCGGTCTGTTCTGTAATGCCATTAAAAATCCCTCCAAAGGTGAAGTTTCTTTATTATACACGAAAAAGGATGGAATTACAAGTCAGCTTATTTTGTATTTTTCAGATCCAGTATGACATACTCGCACTGTCCCTGGGTGCGGATAGGATATGCCCAGCCTACGATACCGGAGGACACGATCAGATCCATATCCCCGAAGCGATAGTGACCGTATTTCGGTCCCAGCAGGGCATTGATATAGCCAATGGGCCAGATCTGCCCATTGTGGGTGTGTCCGGAAAGCATAAGATCTGCTCCCTGCTCTGCAGCAAGCTCTGCATCCAGAGGCTGATGATCCACACTCAGCACATATTCAGCCCCCTGCGGGATCAGATTTGATAGAGCCTTTCGGCTGCCGTCTGTCAGATCCTTTCTACCGATCAGGGTTAGGTCTTCGATCTGCACCGCCTCGTCTGCTAACAGACGAATGTGGCTGTTTTCAAGAGCCTCCATAAGCACCGAAGCAGAGGATAGACCACGGAATAGGTTGTCGTGGTTTCCGCAAATGAAGTAGCTGCCATAGGTACTCTCTATGCTGTCCAGAATGGAAATACACGCTCGGATCTCCTCATCCTCTGTGCCCTCATCGATGATGTCTCCACCCAAGAGGAACAGATCCGGCTGTGCAGCTTCGATCTCGTCACAGATGCTCTGCAGTCGCTCCGCTGTCATTGCATTGGGATAGTGGAGGTCGGACAGAAAGGCGACCCGAAGCTCCACACCGGGCGTCTCCACCGTATAATAGGCAGGCTGCACCCGTTGCATATGGAAGTAGCCGAAGACCAGAGCCACCACTGTCAGTCCCACAGGGATCAGACCGCTGAGATAGAGCTTCTGCACCTTCCGAAAGCGGCGGAATGGAAGATGCAGCAGGTCGCAGACCATCGCAAGGAAGAACACATGGAGCACAAACAAACAGACTACGCTCCGCATTCTGAGAATGGAAAGGGTCAGCAGCAGGCTGATCAGGATCCGAAGTCCCCGAGCCTTCCAGCCGTCATTTTTCCATCCCCAAGCCTCCCCCATCCTTCGGAGGAAGAAATAATAATACGCCCCCATCAGGGCAACAAGCGTGAACGCAACAAGAATAAAAATCGGCATAAGTTCTCCTTAGGATCAAGAACATCATTCATTTCATTTCCGATTTGTCGTACAGTTTGATTTACCCCTTCGTAGGGGCGCGCATTGCGCG
>JAGBGB010000049.1 GCA_017936205.1 Oscillospiraceae bacterium | reverse complement strand
TCGCTGGTTTTTGTGTTCATGCCGTTCCGTCATGAACCGGCGCACAATGCGCGCCCCTACGAAGCGGTAAATCAACCTGTTCGATTAATCGGAATTTGATTAAGTGTTTTGGGTGGTTACGATATTAATATTTCATACCTCTTTAATGGGAATGTCTCAGAATGTTTCCTCCATGGATCATTGACATTCCTTAATGATCGTGGGAGCAGCTTCTTGCGGAAGGCTGCTCCCACAGTGGTTATTCGTCTTTAGTGATGCTTATAGATCAGCAGCAGCTGTTGTTATCGCAGCCGCAGCCGCAATTGTTGTTGCAGCCACAGCCGCAGCTGTTGCCGGAGCCGGTCATGAGGCCATTATTGCCGCAGCCGCAGCAGCAGAAGAGCAGAACGAGAATGATGATCCACCAGCAACCACCGAAACCATTGTTGTTACACATAATAGAATACCTCCTGAAATCATTACTGAGCACCGGGCTCATTCCATGTTATGCCAAAACAGCAAATTGGTTACTGGTAGAACAAGAAATTTTCAGTGGACAGGGGGATCATTGGTGGTGTATTTAATGTTAATGGTATTTTTATCATAATTGGGCTTTAGGACTGGAAATCTCCTTTGGGATGTGATATAATAACGCAAATCCACATTGAGCGGTAGATATTCACTACACTGAAGTAAGAAAGGATATATGATGGATCAACAAGATAAGACTTTAAATAAGAAAAAGAGAAACCGATTACTGGGGTGGATCTCCTTCGGTTTCCTGCTGTTGGCAATCGCTGCCATTGGCTTTATTGGCATTCAAGGAGTATTGGCATACGTAAACCGTGACCTTGGGAGCTTGGACTTCGGGCAGATGATGGGTTTTGTTCAGGCTACGGCTGTGTTTGCCGGACTATCTATTCTGACAGCCCTTGTCAGCTTCTTTATTCGCAAACAGAAGAAGGGACTTTCAAGCTTCTCCATGATCCTTGCTCTACTGGTACTGCTTGTGTCCGGTGGTTTGGTTTATGGCTATAACTTTGTGTTTGGCTCTATGGAACACGATAAGGAATTCGTTGAATTGGAGCAGGAGCAGATCCATGTTGTTCAGCCTAAGGAAGATGGACAGATCGATTTTGATGAGAAGCCTGTGGTTCAGGAAAAGACCAAGGAAGAGGTTGAAGCCATTCTTTCCAAGCAGGAGCTTGAATGGGAATATCTGGTGGATGGGGATATTCCGGAGGAGGCTCTTCCCTTTATGAATCAGCAATCGGCACTGCATCCTTGCTATTTGCTTCCCGGTGCAGAGCAGATCGAGAATATTCTGCTCTTTGGACTGGATAGGGGAGGCGCCTCTGACTCTGTTATGATCCTGAGCATGGATCGGATACATAAGAAGATCAAACTCATCTCCCTGCCTCGAGATTCTTATATTCGAATCCCTGAATGGGGCACTTATACAAAGCTGGCCTATGCCTACAGTGCCGGTCAAGCTAAGATGGCAGTAGGCGCAATTAACTATAATTATAGCTTGAATATTAAGAACTATATGACTGTCAATTTCAACGATGTTTCTACTGTCATTGACATGGCTGGCGGTGTGGATGTAGAGCTGGATTATGCTGAGTTGGATTATATGAATGTTTATAAGCATACCGGCCTACATGTAGGCATGAACCACTTGAATGGTGCAGAAGCTTTGACCTATTCCAGAATGCGTAATAGTGGCTATGGTGATAACGAGATTAAGAGAACCGGTCGCCAGCGGGAGGTTCTGACTTCCTTATTTAATACCGTCAGGACCATGCCTATCTCATCCTACCCTGAATTGATCCGATCCTGCATGGAGCTCTGTACGACATCCTTGCAGAGTGATCGGCTGATTACTATGCTGGCACGGGCGGTCAGTGAGGGCTACTCTATTGAGACCTGCGCTCTCATTGATAAGTTAGATTACTGTGGGATGCAATTTGGACCTCGGAACTACTTCTATGTGGTCTATGATCTGGATGTGGCAGGGGATCAGCTGTATCGTTTGATTTATGAGGATTACTATGAATCCGGCTATGTTGCGGAAAACAACTAATACTATTATCCAATGAAAAGTAGACACTTTTCATTGGACCTTATGTGCCCTGCCGGGCACATAAGCCGTCTTGTACGAGTTTCTACGCCCTTTCGGGCTATAGAAAGTAGCCATTCAAAATGTCTACTTTCTAAAGAAACTCAGTATAAATCGGCATAAAAAGGAGCTGTCTCGCTTGCGAGACAGCTCTGTTTTTGATGTGATTCCCGAAGAGCTTAAACCACACTGCTAAGCTCTGCAGAGGCTCTGAGGCTATCAGAGGATTCTGCAAGGATATTTCTGGCGCTTTCCAAAATGGACTGCATCTGGTCGAAATTGCTGCGGAAGGATTCCAGAAGCTGGTTCATATCTGTTGCGGTGAGGGTGATCTTCTCATCTGCTTGAGCGAAGATATTCTGGATCCGCTCAGAGGAGGCCGCGGCACGCTCTCTTGCCATACGCTCTGCTAACTCAGCACGGCGGTAAGCTGCCAGCTCCATATCCTCGAAGCTGGTGGGAGTGCCTGCGAGATTCACAGGGCTTGCCATTGGACGATCCAGAGTGTTGACAACAGGCTCGGCAGTGGCTTCCTTGGCAGTCTCGGCGGCTTCTTTGGCAGCCTCTGCTGCATCCTTGGCAGCGATTGCTGCTTCCAGAGCCTTCTGGCTTTCTGCAAGGGAGGCTTCGAGAGTGGTCTTCTCTCCCATGAGGGTTTGGATCTGCTGCAGGTATGCGGAATTCTGCTGCATCAATGCAGCAAGCTGGTTCTCCTGAAGAGCAATCTTATCTGCAAGCTGCTTCTTCTCAGCCTGCAACTGCTCTGTGCCACCGTTCACCTCGGTGGAGGCTTGCTTCAGTCGGGCATTCTCTTCCCGAAGGAGACGCATAGCCTTCTCATGCTCCACAGACTGACGCTGGATAAACTGGACAACATCGGTCCGATTAAATCCATTCAATGCACTGCGGAAATTCTCTGTAAATGCACCTGCTCCTAACATAGGTACCTCCCATACAATGATCCCTAATACGAAAATACTTCATCCTGCTGTATTGCTTCCTGCATAAGGGAAGTGTCTGTATCGGATAAAACACAGACGAGAGCATAACTTCTGCTCTAAAGTCTATTATAGCATGGTATTTTCAGAAAAACAATAGACTTTTAAAAAAATCTTTCAAGATTTTTTAAAATAAATTCTTGGAAATTGTAAGATGATTTTTAAAATAATATCTTTACTTTTTTAGTCTTATCTGCTATAATATTCACGGCACATGCGCCGGTGGCTCAATGGATAGAGCATCAGATTCCGGTTCTGAGGGTTGGGGGTTCGAGTCCCTTCCGGCGTGCCACAAAAAACCCTTTTGTCAAAAGACAAAAGGGTTTTTTGAGTGATGCGTTCCTTGAGGAACGTGATGCACACTTCGTGCGTGATGCAGGCTCCGCCTGTGATGCACGCCTTCGGCGCGTGGGAGGAACGCAGCGCATCACTTATCACAGCGAAGCTGCATCGCTTATCACT
>JAGBGB010000048.1 GCA_017936205.1 Oscillospiraceae bacterium | reverse complement strand
TCCTGATCGTGGCAGACTTCGTTGCCTATGCCAAGAGTCAGGGGATCCCTGTAGGTCCCGGCCGTGGCTCCGCAGCAGGCGCCATGGTGTCCTACTGTCTGGGGATCACGGATCTGGATCCTATGAAGTACAATCTGTACTTTGAACGCTTCCTGAATCCGGAGCGAGTGAGCATGCCGGATATTGATATGGACTTCTGTCAGGCTCGTCGTGGAGAGGTCATTGACTATGTGATGCGGAAGTACGGCAAGGATCGTGTGGCACAGATCGTTACCTTCGGTACTCTGGCGGCGAGAGCTGCCATTCGGGATGTTGGCAGAGCCCTGAACTTCACCTATGCAGAGACAGATGCGGTTGCCAAGCTGATCCCCACCACCCTGCATATGACTCTGGATGAGGCCCTGCGTGTGTCCCCACAGCTGAAGGAGCTGTATGAGTCCGATCCCCGTGTGAAGCAGCTTGTGGATACGGCAAGAGCCATTGAGGGTATGCCTCGGAACACCTCTACCCACGCAGCGGGTGTGGTCATTACCAAGAATCCGGTGTCGGACTATGTACCCCTTGCGAAGAACGATGATACCATTGTGACCCAGTTCACCATGACTACCATTGAGGAATTGGGCCTGCTGAAAATGGACTTCCTCGGCCTGCGGAACCTGACCATTATTGAGGATGCAGAGAGAGCCATTCGGCAGAAGGAGCCGGACTTCGATCTGCAGAAGGTGCGGGATGACGACCCGGAGAGCTTCGCCATGCTGTCCGAGGGGCGGACTGCCGGTGTGTTCCAGCTGGAATCCGCAGGCATTACGGGAGTCTGTATTAACATGAAGCCCCAGTCCATTGAGGATCTGACGGCAATCGTTGCCCTGTATCGTCCGGGACCTATGGACTCCATTCCCCGTTTTATTGATAACAAGCACAATCCATCCAAAATTACGTATATTTGTCCCCAATTAGAGCCTATTTTGGCTGTTACCTACGGCTGTATCGTCTATCAGGAGCAGGTCATTGAGATCTTCCGTAAGCTGGGCGGCTACAGCTTGGGACAGGCAGACAACATGCGCCGTGCCATTTCCAAGAAGAAGGAACAGGTCATCATTGCAGAGCGACAAGCCTTCGTCTACGGTGACCCGGAGCGGGGGATCCCCGGTGCCATTGCCAACGGTGTGTCGGAGGAGGCGGCTCAGGCGATCTACAAGGAAATTCTGGACTTCGCCAACTATGCCTTCAATAAGGCTCATGCAGTGTGCTATGCTAAGGTGGCATATGATACGGCTTACTTAAAGTGCCATTATCCCAAGGAATACATGGCAGCCCTTCTGAGCTCTGTGCTGGATAATTCCACCAAGACCGCAGGCTATATCGCAGACTGCAGGTCTATGGGAATCGCCCTGCTGCATCCGGATGTGAATCATTCCGCAGACTCCTTTACGGTAGAGGAGGAGGGCATCCGCTTCGGTCTGGGAGCGGTGAAGAACATTGGCAGAGGCTTGATCCGCCAGATGATGGCACAGCGGCAGAAGGATGGTCCCTTTGCCTCTCTGGACAACTTCTTGGAGCGGATGCATGACTCCGACCTGAACAAGCGAGCCGTGGAGAACCTGATCAAGTGCGGCGCTATGGATGGTCTGGGGATGAATCGTGCCCAGATGCTCTATGGCTATGAAATGATCATGGAGGACATTTCCAAGAGTCGCAAGCATAATTTAGAGGGGCAACTGCAGCTCTTCGATGTATTTGAGGAGGAAGGCCGCAATGGGATCTCCATCCCTCCCATGGAGGAGCTTCCTAAGAAGGAGCTGATGCAGATGGAGAAGGAAACCATCGGTCTGTATCTCTCCGGTCATCCCATGGACGAATACCGCAAGGGGCTGAAGGGCAGCGGAGCGGTTCCTATTTTAGGAATCCTGCAGTCCTTCGAGACTGCAGACGGTACCTTCCGTGATGAGCAGATCGTCAGGATCGCCGGCATTGTGGAGGCGGTCAAGATGAAGACTACACGGAATAACACCATGATGGCATATGTGACCTTAGAGGATGATACGGCTTCCATGGAGCTGCTGGTCTTCTCCGGCCCCATTGCCAAGCGTGGGGAGCTGCTGAAGGAGAATACCCCTGTTGTGGTTGAGGGCCGCCTGTCTGTTCGGGATGAGAAGGCACCTCAGATGATCGTCAACGAGATCTTCGCCATGGAGGAGCTGAGCCGCCCTGCACCCAAGAAGTTGTATCTGAAGCTGCCTACAGAGGGCTGCACAGAGGATCGGAAGACCCGTGCCATTCTGAATATGTTCCCCGGGGATGTGCAGGCAGTTCTGTACTATGGGGACAGCGGCGTCAGACGGGGGACGGTTTGTTCTCTCCGTGAGGATATGCTGCAGGAGCTGCGACATATTCTTGGGAATTCTTCCGTAGTTTTGAAATAAAATCAACAAAGGCACTACACTTTTGTTACAAAGTGTGATATAATAGTGTGCAATATGGAAACAGCAGTTTGTGTCAAAGGGAGGATGTCTATGAAGCGTGTGTTTGGAGGGCTGCTGATCCTTGTAATGATGCTGTCCCTGTCCGGTTGCTTCATGGATCCGGCAGAGAGCTTGTACGCAGTCCCGCTGCAGCCGGAGAGCTACTATAATCTCCAGAGCGAGATCGAGAAGCTCATTGAAGGCGGTGCGGTCTACAGCCCGCCCTCTGCAGGGGAGAATCAGCAGACGGTTCAGTTGGTGAATCTGGACGGTGACAGAGACGAGGAAGCCGTTGTCTTCCTGAAGTCGGCGGGGGATGCCCCCCTGTCTGTGTGTGTCTTCGACCGTCAGGAGGAGCAATACCTTATGGTGGATCAGGTCTTCGGCTCCGGCTATGCCTTCGACTGTGTGTGGTATGATACCATTGATGATGCTCCCGGTCAGGAGCTCTTAGTGGGCAGGAAGGTCAGCGAGGGTGTGCCTCTGGTGCTCAGCGTGTATTCCCTGCAGGATGGAGCCCTGGTGGAGCATATGAGCACCAATTATGCTGAGTTCACCATTGCGGATCTGGATGCAGACGGGAGGCGGGAGATCGTTTCCTTCCGTGCAGGCGGGGATGCGCAGAACGGTGTAGCAGAATACTACCGCTGGTCTGAGGGAGAGCTGGTCCGTGCCAGAGAGTGCAACCTCTCCGCTCCTGTTACAGCCATTAAGCGGATCATTACAGGGAAAATGTGCCGCAATGTGCCGGCGGTCTTTGTAGGCTCTACCTACGGAGAGAATATGCTGGTTACGGATATCTTCGCCCTACGGGAGGGTAGCTTCAGCAATATGACCCTCCATGAAGATACGGGTCTGGCTGTAGCAACTATGAGAGAATACTATGTGTACAGCGGAGACATTGATGCAGACGGCTTGATCGAGCTGCCTCGACTGGTGGCGTTGCCGCCCCTGCCCAATGATCCCAATTCTGAGAATCAGGCGCTGATCTACTGGTTCAACCTGCTGGAAAACGGAGAAACGGAAGAGAAAACCGTGACCTATCACAACTACTCCGCAGGCTGGTATATCCGCATTCCGGAGCCCTGGCAGAAAAAGCTTGGGGTAACTCGCAGTGTCAGCTATGCCTCCACACCGGTGCACAGCTTCGTGGATCGAGAGAGCCAAAAGGAGCTGTTTGCCATTACTGCCTTCAACGACGAGAAGCACCTGGATACCATGGAGCATAACGGTTGGATGCAGCTTGCACAGAAGGGTGATATTACCTATGCCTGCCGCTTCGATGAGGCAGCGGGGCTCACGCAGCAGTCCCTGCGGGAGCTGTTCCGATTCATCCGTTTGGATTGGAACACGGGAGAAACATAAAGAGAGAAAACCGGAGGAAACACTATGAAAAAGGTACTGATATTAGAGGATGAAGTCAGCATTCGCAGCTTTGTGGTGATCAATCTGCGCCGTGCGGGCTATGAGGTCATTGAAGCCGGAACCGGCATGGATGCCCTGGAACGTCTGAAGGAGAACCCGGATGTCGGCGTAGCCATTCTGGACATTATGCTGCCGGATATCGATGGCTTCGAGGTATGCCGGAATATCCGTGCGACCAACAAGACCATTGGCATTATTATGCTCACCGCAAGAACACAGGAAATGGATAAGGTTACCGGCCTTATGACCGGCGCAGACGATTATGTGACCAAGCCCTTCTCTCCTGCGGAGCTCACTGCCAGAATCGACGCCCTTTACCGCAGAATCGGTGGCGGCTTGGAGTCCGATCCCGAGATCCTTATCAATGAGCCCTTCATTCTGAACATCCGCAACCGCACTCTGGAGAAGGAGGGCAGACGGATCAAGCTGACACAGGTGGAGTATGCCATCATTCAGCTGTTTATGCAGAATCCCGGAAGAGCCCTGTCCCGTGAAGATATCCTGACTGCTGTCTGGGGCAGAGACTATGACGGAGAACTGAAAATCGTGGATGTGAACATTCGCCGTCTGCGTATTAAGATCGAGGACAACACCGCCAACCCCACCTATATTACTACCGTATGGGGCTTCGGCTACAAGTGGGGACTGTAAGCATCGAGCATGAAGATCAACTTTGGAAAAATAGAAGATAAATGGCCCTCTGTGAACCGTTCCAAGGGCTTACAGGGACGCTGGCTCAGGAATACTCTGAGCGTGGTGCTGGCTCTGGTGCTGCTGTGTGTGACGGCTCTTTCCGTTATGGTTTCTGCATACTATTATTCCAGCATGCAGGCTGGGATGGAGTCCAAGGCTCGCGCGGGAACCCGATTCTTCGAGACCTATTTGGGCAGCAGCTATAACGAATACTACCAGTCCTGCGCCAAGTTTGCTCAGACCTTTGAGTCCAAGGATGTTATGGAGCTGCAGTTTGTGAACACCAGCTACAGGATCGTAGCCTCCTCTTATTCCCGTCTGTCCGGTCAGTCTGTAGAGACAGCAGACATTACTCAAGCTCTGGAAACCGGAAAAATCGCCTCCTACACCGGAGAGGATCCTGCTACCGGAGAACGGATCATGGCAGTGTCCAGCCCTCTGGTCTACACCAACGGCGAGGTAATCGGTGTGCTGCGGTATGTCAGCAGCTTGAAGTATGTGGATCGGCAGATCCTGTACTTCGCACTGATCGTTACGGTAGTAGGTGTGTTTATGCTGATCGCCGTGTATGCCAGTGGCAGATATTATGTAAAAAGTATTTTGGAACCTGTTTCTGAGATCACCGCTACAGCCAAGCGGATCGCTGCCGGCGGCTACGGTGTGCAGATCAAGCGACAGTATGACGATGAGATCGGCGAGCTGTCCGATACCATCAACGATATGTCCAACAAGATCGCCCAGTCTGAAAAGACCCAGTCGGAGTTTATGTCCTCGGTTTCCCATGAGCTGCGGACTCCTCTGACGGCTATCAGTGGTTGGAGCGAGACTCTTCTGGATGCAGGGGGCAGTGTTGAGGCTGCAGAGGCCCGCCGGGGATTGAATATCATTCTCCGAGAAACCAGAAGACTGACCTCCCTGGTGGAGGAGCTGTTGGAATTCTCCCGTATGCAGGATGGTCGTTTCAAGCTCAATGTGAGCATGGGTGACATCCGCTCGGAATTCGAGGATACGGTATTTATGTACGGTTCCAGATTGCAGCAGGAGAAAATCAAGCTGGAATATCTGGAAAACGATGATGAGATCCCGGTGATCCCCTGTGACACCTCCCGTATGCGACAGGTGTTCCTGAACATTCTGGACAATGCTGCCAAGCATGGCGGCGAGGGTGGCAGGATCACTGCAGAGATCCGTTTGGAGGATCAGCAGGTCGTGGTACGGATCCGTGACTTTGGCCCCGGTATTGCAGAGGAGGAGCTGCCCCTGATCAAGAAGAAATTCTACAAGGGGAGCAGCAAGGCCCGTGGCAGCGGTATCGGTTTGGCTGTGTGCGAGGAGATCGTTACCATGCATGACGGTGTTCTCGAAATAACCAACGCCGAGGGTGGCGGCACCCTTGTGACCATCCGGCTGCCCATAGGTGAGAAATAACGCTTTTCGCAGTCGGAAGAAAGGACCCCTTATGAAGAAACAAAGCAATGAACAATTCAAAACCATGATCGGCGGACAGGCTCTGATCGAGGGTATTATGATGCTGGGGCCGGATAAGAGTGCGGTGGTTGTCCGCACCAAGGATGGCTTACAGAAGAAGATCGAGGAGCGGAAGAAGCCTTCTCCGGGCTTCTCCTTTAAGAAGCTGCCCTTTATCCGTGGCTTGTTTAACTTCTGGACCTCCATGAAGATCGGTGTCAGCGCTATGATGTACTCTGCTGACTTTATGATCGAGGAGGAGACCTCTGAAACGCAGGAGAATCCCTCTAAGCTGGATCAGTGGTTGGAGGAGAAGCTGTCTACCGGCGCTTTCACCACACTGGCTGTGGTACTGGGGATCTGCCTGTCTGTAGGTCTGTTCGTGGTCCTACCTTCCTTTATCGGCTCCTTCATTGAACGCTGGATCCCCAATGAGCTGGTGCACAATTTGGTAGAGGGTATGATCCGTGTGGTGATCTTGGTAGGCTATATGTTCCTTATGTCCCGGATGAAGGACATGAAACGGGTCTTTGCCTACCATGGAGCGGAGCATAAGACCATCCGCTGCTATGAGGCAAGGCTGCCTCTGACTGTAGAGAATGTTCGCAACCAGACCAGACTCCACCCCCGCTGCGGAACCAGCTTCCTGTTCGTGGTGGTGTTCCTGTCCATTCTGGTATTCTCTGTTGCCAGCATTCTGTTGGAGCCCATTACTCCCACCTTTGATTCCGGCATTCTCAACGCCCTGGTTCGTGTGGGGCTGAAGCTGGTGCTTCTGCCTCTGGTGGTGGGCATCGCTTATGAGATCAACCGACTGGTAGGGCGGCATGACAATTGGTTCACCCGTGCCATTTCCGCTCCCGGTATGTGGCTGCAATATATTACCACCAATGAGCCTGACGACTCCATGATCGAAGTCGGTATTGCAGCCCTTTCCGCTGTGATCCCTGAGGAGGAGGGGACGGACCTGTGGTAAAGAAATACGGAGAGCTGTATTTGGAAGCCAGACGGCTCCTTCTGGAAAAGGAAGGGCAGTTTGCAGCCAACATTGCCCGGGAGCTGATCTGTGCCGCCTGCGGCAAGACTGCCGAGGAGCTGATCGCCCAGCGGGATCTGTATGCCTCCGAGGAGGTCTGTCAGAGGGCAGAGTCCTTCGTAGAGCGCTATGCCAAGGGAGAGCCTATGCCCTATATTTTAGGTCAGTGGGACTTCTATGATATGACCTTAGAGGTCACTCCCGATGTGCTCATCCCCAGGGATGATACGATGGTAGTAACAGAGTTAGCTGTGAAGAAGGCTCTGTTCTTAGAGCAGAATCCTCGTGTCCTTGACCTGTGTACCGGCTCAGGCTGCATTGGTCTCGCCATTGCCAAGCGGGTGAAGGATGCCCGAGTGACCCTTACGGATATTTCTCAGGCTGCCCTGCGAGTGGCTCGCAGGAATGTGCAGCTGCAGCGGCTGTCTGCAAGAGTCAGCTGCATTCCTGTAGATGTGCGGGAGCCTGCAGCGGAGTTTCTTGGCAGCTTCCATCTGATTGTTTCCAACCCTCCTTATATTACCACCGCTGAGATGGAGACGCTGGATCCCTCTGTACGGGATTACGAGCCGGCTCTGGCACTGGATGGGGGCGAGGACGGTCTGGATTACTATCGTGCAATTATTCAGAACTTCACCCCTGTGCTGATCCCCGGCGGCTATCTCTGCCTGGAGTTCGGCATGGGTCAGGAGGAAGCGGTTTGTGAGCTCCTGACCGAGGGTGGCTATGATATCGAAGAGCTGCGTCGTGACAGCGGCAACATCATTCGGGCTGTGCTGGCTCGGAAAAGAGAGGAAGAATAAAGATGGCAAGCAAAAAGACAACATATGAAGCTCCGGCTCCTGCCGAGGATAAGAAGAAAGCCTTAGCTACTGCCCTCCATCAGATCGAGAAGAACTATGGTAAGGGCGCGATCATGCGTCTGGGCGATCGTGCCGAGATGCAGGTAGATGCCATTCCCACCGGCTCTCTGGCGCTGGATGCGGCGCTGGGGATCGGCGGTATGCCCCGTGGCAGGATCATCGAGATCTATGGTCCCGAATCCTCCGGTAAGACCACTCTGGCGCTCCATGTTGCCGCTGAGGCACAAAAGCAGGGTGGGGAGGTCGCTTTCGTGGATGCGGAGCATGCTCTGGATCCTACCTATGCCTCTCAGATCGGTGTGGATATTGATTCCATGCTGGTTTCTCAGCCGGATACCGGGGAGCAGGCTCTGGATATTACTGAGGCTCTGGTTCGCTCCGGTGCCATTGATGTGGTTGTGGTGGACTCTGTTGCTGCCCTGACTCCCAGAGCGGAGATCGAGGGTGAGATGGGAGATGCCTTTGTAGGCCTTCAGGCAAGACTCATGTCTCAGGCTCTGAGAAAGCTGGCGGGAACCGTTGCAAAGACCAACTGTCTGGTCATCTTCATTAACCAGCTGCGTATGAAGATCGGTGTCATGTACGGCAATCCCGAAACCACCACCGGCGGCAATGCTCTGAAGTTCTATGCCTCCGTCCGTCTGGATGTGCGCAGAGTAGAAGCCATTAAGAATGGAAGCGACACCATCGGCAACCGCACCAGAGTTCGTGTTGTGAAGAACAAGGTTGCACCTCCCTTCCGTGAGGCAACCTTCGATATCATCTATGGCGAGGGCATCTCCAAGTTCGGTGAGCTGCTGGACATTGCCGTGGAGTTGGAGCTGGTCAATAAGTCCGGAAGCTGGTTCTCCGTGGAGGACGAGCGGATCGGACAGGGCAGAGAGAATGCCAAGACCTATTTGATGGAGCATCCTGAGCTGGCTGCGGCTCTGACGGAGAAGGTGCGTGAGCACTTTGATGCCATGCGTAATATTAAGGCCCCCAAGGCAAAGATGGATAAGGCAGCAGAAACGGACTTAAATGAGGATTAATGCCATAGAGCCTACCCGCTCCCCCAATGGGAAGCTGCGGATCCGCTTCGAGGACGACAGCAGTCTGCTGGTCTATCCCTCGGTGATCGGGGATCTGGGGCTGTATCCCGGCATGGAGCTGAGTCTACAGGAGCTTTCCAACCTCCGTGGCAGTGCTGCCCGGGCCTCTGCAAGGGAACGGGCTGTGCGGATCATTTCTGCCGGCACTGTAACAGAGAAGGAGCTGCTCCATCGGCTCAGAGCCAAGGGAGAGCAGGACTCTCGTGCCCATGCTGCTGTGGATTGGCTGAAGGAGCTGAGGCTTTTAGATGACAGGAGGGCTGCGGAGCAGATCGTAGCCTCCGGCATTGCCAGAGGCTACGGAGAGGCCCGCCTGCGCCAATTGCTCTATGAAAAGGGAGTTCCCAGAGAGCTGTGGCAGGATGCCTTGGCTGAGCTGCCTGAGCCTGAGGAGGGGATCCATGCCTTCCTCAGCAAACGCTTCCGTGGGAAGCATCCCGACCGGGCAGAGCAGAAGCGAGCTGCAGATGCCCTGCTGAGACGGGGCTACCGCTGGGGCGACATCCACCGTGCCATGGAGCGCTATGGCTCCTGTGAGGATGGGTACGATTATGATTTCGAAGGGTAAGAGCTTTGGGTAGTGTTGCCGCCCAATATCATTCCATACAAGCAGCGAGAGTTGTAGGGGCGATGCTGTGTCATCGCCCGAGAACACCGTAAAACGGTGTTCTGTAAAAGCGCTCGTTTCTGATGAATTTGTTCATAATCGGAAGGTGTTTTTTTGGGGCGGTATTCCGCCCGACCGGGCGATGACATAGCATCGCCCCTACGCTTTGGTTCCCTTTCGATATCGGCTTGTGCTGAAAAGCATAGGCTTGGTTCCGGGTTGATAGGATCGTCCCCGAAGGATCAAAGCGAAAGAATAAACCGAAAGGAAGTAGAACCATGGATAAGAAAATCGGAATGATTTCCCTGGGTTGTGCAAAAAATCAAGTCAATGCCGAGCAAATGATGTATCTGCTGCAGGAGGCAGGCTATGACATTCTCCCTACGGTTGAGGGAGCAGATGTGGTGATCATCAACACCTGTGGCTTTATTGACTCGGCGAAATCAGAAGCCATTGACAATATTCTTGCCATGGGCGGTCTGAAGGAGGAGGGCGTGATCGGGAAGATCTTGGTCACGGGCTGCCTCTCTCAAAGATATCAGCAGGAGATCCTGACGGAGCTGCCTGAGGTAGACGGAGTTCTGGGTACAGGCAGCTACGGTCAGATCGTTTCCGCAGTAGAGCGGCTTCTGCAGGGTGAGACTGTCAGCCTCTTCGGGGACATTCATGCCCCCGTGGACGAGGTCGGACGGGTGCTCAGCACTCCTGAGCATTATGCCTATCTGAAGATCGCAGAGGGCTGTGACAACCACTGCTCCTACTGTGTGATCCCCTCTCTGCGTGGCAAGTTCCGCAGCAGAGCCTTGGAGGATTGCCTCTATGAGGCACGGATGCTGGCAGAGGACGGTGTGAAGGAGCTCATTGTCGTGGCTCAGGATACCAGCCGCTACGGCATTGATCTGTATGGGGAGCACAAGCTGCCCCAGCTGCTCCGTGAGCTGTGTAAGATCGAAAAGCTCCACTGGATCCGTGTCCACTACCTCTACCCGGACGAGATGACCCAAGAGCTTATTGATACCATTGCACAGGAGCCCAAGATCGTCAAGTATTTGGATCTGCCCATTCAGCATGTGAATGATACCATACTGAAGAAGATGAACCGCCGCTCGACCAGAGCGGAATTGGATACACTCTTTGATAAGCTCCGTGCAGAGATCCCCGGCGTGGTGATCCGCACCAGCCTGATCACCGGTCTGCCCGGTGAGGGGGAGGAGGAATTCGAGGAGCTGTGTACTTGGCTACGGAAGTATAAGCTGGAACGAGTGGGTGCCTTCCCCTTCTCACCGGAGGAGGGAACTGCTGCTGCCAAGATGGAATTCCCGGAGGAGGAGATCGCTGTCCGCCGTGCGGAGATCGTTTCTGAGCTCCAGTCCCGTATTATGGACGAGTACAATGAGGCTCGTATGGATACGGTCATGGAGGTGCTCTGTGAGGGCTATGATCCCGAGAATGATCAGTATTACGGCAGAACCTATGCAGATTCTCCTGATATTGACGGCAGAGTGGTATTCGAAAGTGAGCGGACAGTGAAGGTCGGCAGCTTCGTGATGGTACATATTACAGATGTCTGCGACGGCGACCTGTGTGGCTATGCGGAGGAGGCGTAGGCTGTGAATACTGCAACGAAATTTACCATGCTTCGGATCTTTATGATCCCTCTGTTTATGATCTGTATGTATTGGAGCAAGAGCAATGATCTGATGTGCTTTGTTTCTCTTGCAGTTTTCGGCATTGCCAGTCTGACGGATCTGGTGGACGGTCATATTGCCAGAAAGTACAATCAGGTCACGGATCTGGGCAAGTTCTTAGATCCTCTGGCTGACAAGATCTTGGTTCTGGCTGCAATGTGCATTTTCTGTGAGTGGGGAATGTTCCCTGCGTGGGCATTGATGATCGTGCTGGCAAGAGAATTTGCTGTCAGCGGTCTGCGGATGATCGCCTCCGGAAAGGGCAGAGTCATTGCAGCAGGCTGGTCCGGGAAGGTCAAGACCGCAGTGACTATGGTGGCCCTGTGCGTTATGCTGCTGCTTCGGGCACAGCTCTGTGTGGATCTTCTTGGTGAAGCTGTGATCTCCGTGATCTATTTGATCTGCATTGTTGCCATCTCTGTGACCACCCTGTACTCCGGTGTGGAGTACTTTGTGAAGAACAAGGACACTCTGAGGTAATTGCTGTGCGGCTATTGTTTAAGGAACGGATGTTCTCTTGGTTTGACAGCTATGATATTTATGAGGAAAGCGGCGCTGTGGCATATACGGTCAGGGGGCAGCTTTCCTGGGGTCACTGCTTGAAGATCTTCGATGCCTTCGGCAATGAGATCGCCACGGTGAAGGAACGGATCCTGACCTTCCTGCCCAAGTTCGAGCTGTATCTGGGAGATCGCTATGCAGGCTGTGTCAGTAAGGAATTCAGCTTCTTTACCCCACGGTACAACATTGACTGCAAAGGCTGGCGAGTGCAGGGGAACTTCTTGGAATGGGATTATCAGATCGTAGATGCCCACGGCGGCTTTATCGCAGCCATCTCTAAGCAACTGTTCAACTGGACAGACACCTATGTCATCGACGTCCCCAACCCCCAAAACGCCCTCTACGCCCTCATGCTGGTTCTTGCCATCGACGCAGAGAAATGCTCCCGCAGGAACTGATAAAGCCATAGCGTCCAATGCCTGATAATGGGCTGTCTCAAATTGATGACCATTTGAGACAGCCCTGTTTCTCTATTTGAAAATTCCGATTTATCGCACAGTTTGATTTACCCCTTCGTAGGGGCGCGCATTGCGCGTCCGGTTCATGACGGAACGGCATGAACACAAAAACCACCGAAAATAATGTATTTCCCAAAAAATCGAAACATTTTTCACAACCACCAATTCTGGGCGGTGGTCGGACGCGCAAGGCGCGCCCCTACGAAGGGTGCG
>JAGBGB010000047.1 GCA_017936205.1 Oscillospiraceae bacterium | reverse complement strand
TTTGCCATTCGGTAGTTTCTCGGGCGAAGACACAGCTTCGCCCCTACGCACGGTGCAGTCTTTTGCTTGCGAGCAATACCATATTGGGTAGTAAGCTTACGAAAGGTGATAGCCTAAATTCTTCTTTTAGAATATTCTACCATAATAGAGCGGGTTTGCCAATCCTTCAAAGGGGGAAAGTGTTAAGAGCCCTTTTGCTGTCCTAACCGATCCTGATAGATCTCCCACAGGTCATCGCTCATGCTGTAGAACAGGCGGTGGAGACGATAGCTGCCGGGCTGTCCCTTGTATACATGGAGCTGCAGGAGGAATTCGTCCTCTTCATCGGGGCAGTAGCCGTAATTGATGTAGGTGTAGGGATCCTGTGAGACCCAAGTCTGGCAGCGGATCTCTGCACCGCAGTAGGGACAGGGGAAGGTGAGGAGTGCCTCGTCCTGCAGCATGGTATGGATGTTGGGATAGATGGTATGATGGGGCTGTAGGGCGAAGGCTCTTGCAGCATACTCCTCCAGATACTGATCTAAATCCAAATAGCTGCAGATCTTTGCCGTGTTTCTGGCATCGTGTAGGGCATCGTGTGCCTGATCCCCTTTGAGATTCAGGATCTCTAAGGCATGATCCAGAGAACAGCGGGCGCTGTTACGCATGATCTCCCGACTGAAGATCCGCTGGATGTCGTAGCAGTCCGGCAGCTTGGAGCAGTCGATACCATGCAGCAGCATATTGTCAATGAGCATGGGCATATCGCTCATACTCCATGTCATGAAGGAATGTTCTTCTCCGCACCAATTCAGGAAGACCTCGTAGGCTTCGGGGAAGGGAAGTCCCTGCTCCTGCAGATCCTTGTCCCGAATATGGGTCAGAGCGGAGATCTGCTTATGGAGCTTGGTATAATACTTGGGTCGGATGTACAGACGGAGCTCGTCAACTACCTCGAAGGCGTCGTTGAGCTTCACCGCACCGATCTGGATGATCTCGCCGCTGAGATAAAGGGGCTCTAAAACGGCAGCCTCCGCAAAGGGAGGCTGATTCCATTCCAAGTCGAAAATCACATAATTCATCATTCTCTCCTATGTGTCAGAACAGGGAGATCTGGTCGATCTCCTCCACAGAGGCATCCGGGATCCGCCTCCATAGGGTGGAGGTACTGCGGGTTCCCGGGACGATCTCCAACAGTCCTTTGTCCTTCAGTTGGATGAAGACCTGCTTCATTTTGTTGGCATCCGTAATGCCTGTGATCTCACGACCGGTGGCATTGTTGATGGCATCGTATTTCTTTAGATATTCCAGTACCAGACTCTGGGCATCTGCCAGCCGTTCGTGTCCCAGTGTTACGATCACAGAGTTCTCCCCCTGCCTGACAGAGGGGCTCTGCAGTCCCGCGTTCCGCATAGCACGGAAGGCACGTCGCAGCCCCTTCCCCAGATCCAGAGAGGGACAGGGAGCGATCTGGGACAGAAGCCTGACCAACTTGGGATTCCGTACCCGTTGCTCACTGCCACGGTGGGCTTGCTCCACAGGGGACAGGAGGGAGCCGGGGCTTTCGATCTCAATGCGATTTGTAAAAATTCGGATCTGGATCTCTCTGGCAATGCTGTAATCTCTGTGGAGTACAGCGTTGGTGATCAGCTCTCGGAGAGCCTCCACAGGATACTGCAGGGTGTCTGTTCCCTTGGGTCCAACGATCTCTGCAGTGCTCAGGATCTGTGACACGGCATCCAGCGTACGATCAATGAGCTCGGACAGAGGTCCCTCAACATACAGGCTCTGCTCCTCGGGGAAGTCATCTCGCTGCTCCTTCTGCTCGTCGCTGAAATATCGGAGGATGCGGATCCCACAGCGGTGGGGCAGCATGGCTTGGGGCTGATCCGCAAAAAGTAAGACCGCAGCCACCCGAAGCTGGGTATAGGGATTCATCAGACACTGGCTGCGCAGATAGTCGTAAGCACTGTGCCCGTAGGCTGTAGTGTCTAAGACCTCCTGCAGGGCATAGGAGCCCCGTAGATCCTCCAGCACGAATTCCGTCAGCTCGTCCTCGTAGGAGCAAAGCCCCTTTTCACTGCGGAGAGCATGGAGCTTTTCTGCTGTGTCACAGGGAAGATCCCGATCACCGCTGCGGATATAGGCAGCCCCATCTCCTGCACAGAGGGGGGAAGCAGTGCGGCATACCACCACATGGAGGATCCAGCCGCCCTCATACCATTCATAGAGGCTGACGGAGTACAGATGCCGCAGAGGCAGCAGCTCCTGTAAAATGGGGAGCACCGCCTCGGCTTCTTGGACAGAGGAAAACAGGGCAGGGGAAAGGGTGCCCTTGTCATTCTCCTCCAAGCCCAAATATAGCTCACCGCCGTTGGTGTTTGCTAAGGCAGACAAACTTCTGCTCCACAGCTCCGGGGCAGTAGCAGCCCCATAGAAGGCATGGAAGCCGTCAGAGCATTGAGAAAGGAGCTCTTGGGCAGTCTGTAGGGGCAGCGGTTTTCTTTGAAGAAGGGGGATCATAGATACACACTCCTTTTCAGAGCCTTTTGGGATGGAAAGTGCTGAATAAGGCTTTTTTACATTATATCAGCAATTGCGCAAAATTACAAGTAAAAAGCCTTTCTTTTTTGGAATTATGTGGTATAATGTCGGTAATTGATCCCAAGGAGGAAGTATAATGAAAAAGACCGTTTGTTTATTGCTGATCATCACCCTGCTTCTGAGCTGCTTCGTAGGCTGCAGCGAGAGCGGTCAGGAGAGCACTGCAGAACCCACCGAGCCTACGAGCCTTATGGAGCAGATGGAGAATCCCCAAGCCCTTTCCGCACTTGTGGATCACTACGAGGCAGGAGAGGGCAGCTTTACCCTTGGAGAGGGAACCCGTCTCTTCGCTGTTACCCAAGAGGCAGAAGGGGAGCTGGCTGAGTTCGCAGCCTTTTCCCTTAGGCAGTTAGAGGCAGCGCAGCTCCTTCCCATAGGGAGCACCATTCTCACCTACGGAAGCAAGGAAAGCAGCCTGCCCGGTGACCTGCTGCTGTGCCTTGAGCCCTCTCTGGGTGCAGAAGCCTATGAGCTGACCGTGAAGGATGAGCAGCTTTCCATCTCCGGCGGCGATACCCGTGGGCTCATGTACGGTGTTTTTATGCTGATCAAGGTGCTCAGAGCCAACGGCAGCAGCACCATTGGTGGCTGTACCCTGTCCGATGCTCCCGATGCCGGGGAGCGAGTGGTCATGGTTGACTGCGGACGGAAGTATTATACTAAGGATTGGATCTGCAATTATATCCGCCAGAGTGCCTTTATGGGCTATAATGCCATTGAGCTCCGCTTCTCTGAGGATCAGGGCACTCGCTTTGATATCTGGGATCCGGAATATTATACCACCAATGTGAACGGCAACGATTTTTCCTGGCTCTGCGGCGGCTATGTAGGCAGTTGGGTCAAGGAGATCTACCATGATTATGAGGATCAGCGGAAATACCTCCGTGCCCGAGAGCTCCATGAGATCATGGAGGTGGCTGCGGAATATCAGATGGACGTGATCCCTGCCCTCAACGGTCCCGGTCACTGCCAGTACCTGTGCCGTGCCTACGGCAATAATGCCACCCTTTCTCTCAAGTTTACATATAAGGGGAAGACCTACAACTACCGTGGCATCTGGGACGAGAACAATAAGCTGCTTGCAGGGGCAGAGCTGTTGGAGCAGTACCCCCATGCAGCCTTCTCCGGCATCCTTTCCGGCAACCATATTACCTTAGATGTGACCAATCCCTACGGCAGAGCCTTTATTCTGGCAGTGGTGGAGGACTATGCCCGCTTCTTCAAGCAGTACGGCTGCGATACCTTCCACATTGGCGGTGACGAGGTGCGTCTGCATACCAACGGCTACGGCTCCGTGGACTGGACAGACTATGTGCAGCCCGGCTACAGCAAGTACGATACCTGCATCGACTATATTAACGAGGAAACCGCCATGCTCAAGGAGCTGGGCTATACCGTGCGAGCCTATAACGACTTCATGGACTATGTTTCCGACGAAGCCGATTATGATCAGCATCTTCAGTATGATCCGGATATTGAGCTGACCTATTGGATCGCAGACTACGATCTGGAAACCGTCGCCCCCATAGACCATTGGCTGGGGGAGAGAACCATCTACAACTGCCTGCAGAACTACTGCTACTATGCCCTTGCAGAGAATGATCTGGGCAAGGACGGCAGAGACGAGAAGACCAAACATTGGGACTTCTACTACAGTACCGAGGATCGGATCTACAACAACTGGAACCCCACGGTCTTCCAATGGCCCGAAGATCCCGGCAAGGGCTGCATCGTGCAGCCGGAGCAGGTGACAGGCGGCTACTTCCTGATCTGGTGCGACAATGCCGCCCAGAGCACCGAGGAGGAGATCTGGAACGGCATTGACGAAAACGGCAAGTACAATGTCATCGACCGCATGTGGTCCAATATCTCCAAGATGTGGAACTATGACCTGAACGACAGCCTGAGCTTTGAGGACTTCTGCACCATCCGTGACAGCTTTGGCTTCTTCCCCGGCTACAACGGCTGCAGCCAGCCCCCGGTGAAGTGAGAAGTGATGGGTGATAGGGGATAAGCTTGGGCTATCCCCTCCGGGGACGGATTTCAAATACAGCCTCCGCCCATCCTTCAATTTCCGATTTTCCGCACCATT
>JAGBGB010000046.1 GCA_017936205.1 Oscillospiraceae bacterium | reverse complement strand
TTTGCTTATTAAAGGTTATAACCTGAATGAGAATAATTTGGTTTACATAATATATTGAACATACACAAAGCAGAGGTGATCCCATGGTGAAAAAAGCTGTGATATTCCTGTTCCTGTTCTGTTTGCTGCTTGCCTTAGGGGCTTGCGGTACTGAGACGGAGAATATTGTAGAGGATCTGAAGGGGCCGGAGGGCATAGAGCTTTTTGCAGGTTTGTGGTATTACGAGGAGCAGTCTGTGTGGATCGAGGTCTACTACGATGGGACTTGGTGCAGCTTCGAGGATGGAGGGATGATCCGTTCTTACGGCAAGCTGGACATTGATGGTCAACAGGCAGATTTGAAGCCAACAGAGGGACAGGATTCCTATGTCTTTGCCGCCTCTGAGGGAGCCCTGCTGGATGCGGCAGGGAAGTCTCTGTTCCAAGTAACAGAGGTCGGCATTGTGAAGCCCTTGATCGTCAATACGCTGGGCGTGCCCGACAGCATCCCCTCGGAAGAGAGGGTGCAGGGGCAGCCGGATACCACTCTGGCTGAGACCTATGCAGGCTTCTATGTCAGCGAAAATGGCATTTACGCACTGGAACTGGAAACAGATGCTTCCTATGAGCTGCAAGAATACGGAATGGTCATTGAGAAAGGGCAATTTCTCCATTTGACAGAGCCTGATTACGGACAGAGCTATGCTGTGGCAGAGGAAAGCGCAGAATACCGCCTGATCCTAACTCAAGAGGAACGACTCTACCTCCACGGCTGCGGCGCCTTCGCTCCGGTAGAAAAAACCGAGCTCCAAGAAGATCCTGAATAAATGAAAAAAAGCTTGTCTCTTATGATGCTGAGCATCATTTAGAGACAAGCTCTTTTTATACTTATTTCTAATAAAACGGATTAACCGTTTTATTATGCCGCTGGTAAGCGGCATGGCGGCAAAGCCGCCAAGAAATAACCTGTAATACTGTTCTTGCCGCTATAGGCGGTGCAGGATATTCATCCTGCAATAAAATGGTTTTCAAACCATTTTATCAAGAAACAGTATTATGGGTGGATCTGCAGGACTTGTAATTTCTCCCGCAGGGACAGAAGGTCACTGAAGGCGTCGGGACGTTTGGAATGATCTCGGAGCAGGGCGGAGGGGTGATACATGGCGGTGTAATATACACCGTTCCGTTCTGTCCAGCTGCCATGATCCCGAGTGATGCGGAAGTCCGGTCGGATCATCCGTTGGGCGGCGATCCTGCCCAGACAGACGATGATCTTGGGCTTCAGGATCGACAGCTGCTGTTCCAAATAGCCGATGCAGGCATCCTGCTCCTCCGGCAGGGGATCTCGGTTGTTGGGAGGGCGGCACTTGACGATGTTGGCAATGTAGCAATTGTGTCTGCCTAAGTCGATGATAGAAAGCATTTCGTCCAGCAGCTTTCCTGCGGCACCAACAAAGGGCTCACCCATAAGATCCTCCTGCTGCCCCGGTCCCTCTCCTATGAAGACCACGTCACAGCGCTCCGGTCCCACCCCAAAAACCACAGAGGTTCTGGTTCGGGACAGAGGGCAGGCGGTACAGCTCAGGCACCTTTTCCGCAGCTCAGTCATCATAGTGCCGTCTCCTCTGCTGCCGCTGGCGGCGCATGGCTGCTCTGCGTCGTGCTCGGTAAGTGTTCAGTCCGTATAGGGATCCCAGTGCCAGGACTCCGAGGAGGATCAGGCAGAGGGTCAGGATCATAAGGATCTTCCCGATGGAGCTGGAGCCTTCTTCCTTCTCGGCAGCAGGATCGGAGAGCTCCTCCTGCTCCTCCTGCTCTGTGACCTTGGGCTGGACTGCAGGGACTGAGGTCAGGGTGACCAGATCGGATTCTGCCAGTACGATACCCTGATATCGGACAGTAACGCTGCCCACGGTCTCGTCGGCATCCAAGGGAGCTACCAGATCCTGATTATAGTTCAGCTGAACCAGAATGTCCTGAGGATTGTAGTCCTTAGGCAGGAGTACGATGGCATCATCCTTGGCATGGACGACCACATCTCCTCGCCCCTCTGCGTTGGCGACCTCAGGCTGCCCCAGCATGGTGGTGTTGGCTAAAACCTGAACGAAGGAGTAGGTGTCGAAGGCATGGGTGAAGAGTCGCTTGGTCTCCTTGAAACGCATGTCATTGTCATTGCTGATCAGCTCACAGCCCATAACGATGCTCAGATATTCTGCATCACCGTCCGTTGCGGTGGAAGCCAAACAGCCACCTGCAGGAGTGGTGAAGCCGGTCTTGATGCCGCTGGCATTGGAATAGAAGTAACGACCATCTACATCTGTGCTGGTCAGATAGTTGGTGGTATGGAGGGTCCTGCCGGCGGATTTGTTGGTAGGGGGAACCTCATAGGTGGTGGCAGTGGCATAGCGACGGAAGGTTTCGTTCTGCCAAGCCCAGCGAGTCAGAATGGTCAGGTCCCGGACGGTGGTGTAATGCTCCTCGTCATGCAGACCGTGGGCGTTGGCAAAATGGGTGTTCTCCATGCCCAGGGCCTGTGCGGTCTGATTCATCAGCTCCACAAAGGAAGCCACATCCTGTGAAATATATTCTGCAATGACATTACAGCCCTCGTTGGCAGACCAGAGCATGATGCAGTAGAGCATATTCTCCAGAGTCATCTGCTCCCCCTCCACCAGACCGGCAGAGCTGCCAAATTCGCTGAGATTCTCCAGCGCAGTGGAAGAAACGGTCAGCACATCCTTGGGATTACCGTATTCAATAGCAAGCATACAGGTCATGATCTTGGTCAAGCTGGCAGGATAACGCTTCATATCCAGCTCCTTGCTGTAGATGATGGTGTTGCTGTTGAGCTCGATCAGGGCGTAGGCTGCTGCATCTAAGGTGAAATCCGTGGGATAATTGAACTCTCGCAGAGGAGGCGGGGGAGTTAGGAAAGGTGTGTTTTCGCTCTGCGCCGAGGTCATTTCTGCTATGGTTTCTGCTGTTGTATCTTCCGTTGCCGCTACAGGAAGGGACAGGAGCATACTGAGCAGCAGGATCAGGCATAGGAATCGTCTTTTTTTCATAAATATCCTCCAAAAACTCCGAGAGCGACCTTGCCCCGGAGCCTTATTGTGTGCTATAATACTATTATAGCAGAAAACAAGCATCTGTCAACGGACGATAAGGGGAAAATACTTGTGAAATATAGAAAAAGAAGTGGATTTTTTCTCCTGCCGGTGCTGCTGTTCGTACTGGGCTCTGTATACTTCGTGTTTTCCGGACAGGGAATCACTATGGAGGCAACAGATACAAGAGAAGCCGGATCTGCCTCCATAAGGGAGGTTTGTGTGGATCTGAACCGTGCAGATTTAAGCGAGCTGTGTACCTTGCCCGGAGTGGGAGCCGATCTGGCGCAGAGAATTTTGGATTATCGGCAGGAGCATGGAGGCTTTAAAAGCCCCCATGAGCTGCAGCAGATATCGGGAATTGGCGAAAAGCGACTGAAGCAGCTTCTGGATTATGTATGTGTGGAGGAATAGGGAATGAAGATCTTAGTTGTAGATGATGAAGAACTCTTGGTCAAGGGGATCAAGTATAATTTGCAGAACGAGGGCTATCAGGTCATTACCGGGAAAAACGGAGCGGAGGCGATCGAGCTTGCCCGTACACCGGATCTGGGTCTGATCCTTCTGGATGTGATGATGCCGGAGGTAGATGGGCTGGAGGCTTGCCGACGGATTCGGGAATTTTCGGATATTCCCATTATTATGCTCACTGCCCGTACAGATGATATGGATAAGCTGTTGGGCTTCGAGCAGGGGGCGGATGATTATTTGACCAAGCCCTTTAATATTCTGGAGCTGAAGGCACGGATCCGTGCCCTTCTTCGTCGCAGTGGCAGGACCCAAGCTACCAGTGATCGTAAGAGCTTCGGTTCCCTAACCATTGACCGTAAGGAACGGAATGTTTATAAGAACGGTGCAGCTGTGGAGCTGACTGCCAGAGAATTCGACATGGTGGAGCTGCTGATGCGGAATCCCAATCGGGTTTATTCCCGTGAGAATTTGTTGGATCTGATCTGGGGCTTCGATGAATACCGCAGCGATATTCGCACTGTGGATGTGCACATCCGCAGAATCCGTGAGAAGCTGGAAACTGTCCCGGCTGAGCCGGAGTATTTTATGACAAAGTGGGGAGTGGGGTACTATTTCAAAGCGTAAGAGACGGCTGCCCTTCTATCCCGTCAGCACCCAGCTCCGCAACGCTCTTGCCTATATCCTTCTGACAGCGGTGGCTCTGTTCGGGCTGAATCTGTACACCTCCAATACCATTCAGGATATTGTGGTGGCGGATCGGCAGCAGTCCATGGAGGGGAAGGCACAGCTCATTACCGCCACCCTGCTGCAGTTAGAGGAACTGACAGCCAATCAGGTGGAGTCTGCGGTCAATGCCATGGAGGAGCTGCAGGCCAGCCGCATGGTCGTCACAGATGCTTACGGCTATGCTCTGTATGATTCTCTGGAGATCGGAAACGGAGAGGGGAAACTGCTGTTGTTCCCGGAGCTGATCAAGGCGCTGCAGGGGAACGATGTGTTCTTTAGCAGCTATCGGGACCATGTGATCGAGAGTCGCTTGGCGATCCCTCTGGTTCGGGGAGGACGGATCCTTGGGGCAGTTTATTTGATGGAATACCAGCCGGATCAGGGAGAGCTGATCAATGCGTTGGAGACCAATGTTCTGCGTATTTCTGTGATTCTGGAGGCAGCTATTATTCTGGTGGCACTGTTCTTCTCCTCTGCTTTTTCCAGGAAGCTGCGGCAGATCCTTGCATCTGTTCGGAATATGCGAGACGGAGACTATTCTCAGAAGATCACCCTGAAGGGTCATGACGAATTGGTTCGTTTAGGGCAGGAATTTAATGAATTGGCAGAACGACTGGAGGGATCGGAGCAGCGGAGACGGCAGTTTGTTTCCGATGCCTCCCATGAATTGAAAACCCCCTTGGCATCTATCAAGCTCCTGTCGGATTCCATTCTGCAGAATGAAATGGATCCTGCCACGGAACGGGAATTCATCGGAGATATCGGCAGAGAGGCAGATCGCTTAGGCAGACTGACCCAGAAGCTCCTTGCTCTGACCAAGTTAGATAGTGCTATCTCCAAGGAAATGGAGATCTTAGACGGGAAGGCAACGGTGCTGAAGGTGGCTCGTATGCTCCGCCCCTTGGCAAAGCTCCGTGAGATCCGTCTGGACTGTAGCTGTCAGGATAATTGTACTCTGATGATGGTGGAGGATGACCTGTATCAGATCGTCTTTAATCTGACAGAGAATGCCATCAAGTACAACCGTGACCGTGGCTGGGTAGGTCTGGAACTGAGTCGGCAGGACGGAGAGGTAGAGCTCCTTGTATCAGACTCCGGTGTAGGGATCCCGGAGGAAGCCAGACCTCGTATTTTTGACCGCTTCTATCGGGTGGACAAGGCTCGTTCCCGTGCAGCGGGAGGGTCCGGTTTGGGCCTGGCGATCGTGCATGCTATGGTGGAACGAAATGACGGTACCATTACCGTAGCTCCCCGAGAGGGTGGCGGAACCGTGTTTAGGGTCCGGTTCCCGATTTTTGACCTACAGGAGGAAGAATGAGACGATTTTTATTATTGATATTGGCTCTGAGCCTTCTGCTGTGCGCCTGTAAAACCGGGGAGGCAAAGCCACAGGGCACGCCGATTACCTTCTACTACCCCTCTGCAGATCCTCATGCTTCCGGTGGGGTCGTGGGCAGGGAGCAGTATTTTTCTGAGGCTGTGCCCATGCTGTCAGAGGTGCTGCAAGCTTACTTTTCCTCTGAACCGCCGGAGGATGGAGAGAAGCTCTTTCCTGCAGGCTGGCGCTATGATTCTCATGGTTTGCACTCAGACGGAACCCTGAGTCTGCATTTTACGGGACGGAGCGGCAAGGCCATTGAGGAATCTCTGACCGTTGCCTGTATTACCAGAACCTTTTCTCAGCTGCACACCATCCGCCGTGTGATGATCTACCCTCCTGAGGATCGAGAGCCTGTGATCATGGCAGACAATGAGCTGCTGTTTGAGGATACTTCCATGCACCCCCACCAAGAACTGGTGCTGTATTATCCCGACGAACAGCTTCGCTTCCTCCGCCGCGAAACACGGATGGTGGAATCTATGGCTGAGAATGAGAAGCCTGCCTACATCCTCCAACAGCTCTTGGAGGGAACAGCACTGGGGGATCCTCATGGCTGTATTCCCGGCAATACGCAGTTGCTGGGCGCATGGGTGGAAAGGGATAAATGTATCGTGAACCTTTCTTCTGCATTTGTGCAGGAAATGCCCAAACGTTTTTCTGTGGCACGGCTGGCTGTTTACAGCATTGTGAATTCTCTGACTGAGCTGGAAGGCATCAATGCCGTAGAGCTTCGGGTGGAGGGTGCTGTTTTGAAGGAGCTGAATTTACTGGATCTGTCCTCCGGCTTGTATCGGGATGACCGCTTGCTCCAGAAGGGCGACGGCTTCGATGCCTCCATTTATCCCTATGCCGAGAAGAATGGGAAGCTGGTGGAGATCCCTGTGTGGCTCCCCGAGGATCCCACTGTGTCCAGAGAGGAACAGGTGGTTCTTGCTCTCCTGAATTATGAGGGCGGGAATGGGATTCGGCACAGTATTCCTGTGGGAACGAAGGTGCTGAATGTCAGTATGGTAGAGGGTGCCTGTGTGGTGGACCTGACAGCTCAGATCGTTGACAGTACACAGGACGATGGGAAGAAGGCACAGGCTGTCCAGAGCCTTGTAGCAAGTCTCTGCGCCTTACCCTATGTGGAGCGTGTGGAGATCCTTATAGAAGGTATTCGACCTACCGCCGGCTGGGGCTACCTGAAGGGGATCCAAACACCGGAGCCCGAATGGTTCGCCGAGATGCCGTAAAATGTAATATTTTCAATCCCTCTGCTTTCTTTCGACAGAAGCGGCAGTGTAGACCATGTATAATGAGAGTGTGTTTCGACGCACTCTCATTTTGTTTTATCGGAGGATAGCTATGAAGCTGACAAGTTTCGTTCAGGACAGGCAGCTTACCCTGATGCTGAGGGGGGAGATCGACCATCACAGCGCAAGGGAGATCATGGGGGCGATCTCTGCAAAGGTAGATGAATACCTGCCCTTGCGCTGTATTTTGGATTTTGAAGAGGTACGATTTATGGATTCCAGCGGCATTGCGGTGGTGCTCCACACTCTGCGCCGCATGAACTCTCTTCAGGGCAAGCTGCTGCTGCAGAACATACCGCCCCAGCCCTACAAGGTGCTGCGGACAGCAGGGATCGAAAAACTAACCATTATGAAGGAGGAATGTACCCAATGAAGGGCGAAAATTATATGCATCTGGAATTCCCCAGTCGTTCTACCAACGAAGCCTTTGCCCGTAGTGCGGTAGCAAGCTTTGCGGCTCAGCTGGATCCCACACTGGACGAGCTTGGGGATATTAAAACTGCGGTTTCCGAAGCAGTTACCAACTGCATCGTCCACGCCTACCCGGAGGAGCTGGGCCCCATTATCCTGAAGGCGAGGATCCTGCCGGAGCATGTTCTGGATATTACGGTGAAGGATCGCGGCTGTGGCATTGCAGATGTGGAACAGGCTCGGAAACCCATGTTTACCACCGGAGGAGAGGAGCGAAGCGGCATGGGGATCACCATCATGGAGAGCTTTATGACGGAATTCCGCATTCACTCCACAGTCAACAAGGGAACCACTGTACATATGAAGCGGAAGATCCTTCCCAGAGGTGGCAGCAAGTGACCATCCCTCAGGAAGAGCTGCTCCGCAGTGCCAAGGCAGGGGATGCACAAGCCTACGAGGAGCTGGTGATCAACAACAACGGACTGATCTGGTCTATTGCAAGGCGGTATTTTGGCAGAGGGGTGGATCCGGACGATCTGTATCAGCTGGGCTGTTTGGGCTTCCTGAAGGCGGTGGAGGGCTTCGATCTGGAATATGGAACGCAGTTCTCAACCTACGCAGTACCCAAGATCGCCGGGGAGATCCGCCGCTTCCTTCGGGATGATGGAACCATCAAGGTCAGTCGCAGCTTGAAGGAGCGTTCCGCTATGATCAAGGCGACCCGACAGCGGCTGACTGCTGCCTTGGGACGGGAGCCCGGTCTCAGTGAGCTCAGTGAGGAAACAGGCTTGGATCCGGAAGAGATCGCTGCAGCGGAAACTGCTACCTCTGCTACAGAATCTATCCAGAAGCGGACGGGAGAGGAGGGCTTTGCCTTAGAGGATGTGCTGACCACAGGAGCTATGGAAGAAGAGATCTTGGATAAGATCGCCATACGGGATGCCATCCAAAAGCTGCCGGAACGAGAACAGCTGGTGATCAAGCTCCGCTTTTTCCACAGTCTGACTCAGGATAAAACCGCAAAACTCTTAGGGGTATCCCAAGTGCAGGTATCCCGCATCGAGAAGAAGGCTCTGAAGCTGCTGCGGAATTATATCTGATCCTGTTCCTGCCTGTTGTGAAAACAGTGATTCTCGGTGGTTTTTAGGGCAAAACAAGAAAATTAAACTTGACATTCCTGCGAAAATAGGGTAGAATAGAGCCTGCGAATCGCTACTGTGGCTCAGTCGGTAGAGCAGCTGATTCGTAATCAGCAGGTCGCCGGTTCGAGTCCGGCCAGTAGCTCCAAGAAAACAGCCTCTTTCCTTTGGAAATTGGCTGTTTTTCTGATTTTGTGCAGCGTTTTAGAAAGGGTGCTTTTTGCTTTGGTGCACATTTGGTGC
>JAGBGB010000045.1 GCA_017936205.1 Oscillospiraceae bacterium | reverse complement strand
TCTTCTTTGACATACATGGTACCATCCTTTCAAGCCTTTGCTTTTGATACCATTTTATCATGTCAGCTGTCCGTTAAATGGGACTTTGCTTGCAATATTTTGTGCATACCTTACTAAAGGTGATAACCTAAATCGGAATTTAGAAACAAACGCAAAAAAGGCTGTCTCAAATGATCGTCATTTTGAGACAGCCTCATTGTTATAGGGTCAAGCTGATCTCACGGCCGTTTTCACGCAAGGTGAAGTCCTCGCTGACCAAGAGACCATCTCGTTTGCATGCCTGAGTCAGGGCTTCCATTTCTACCGTCAGGTCCAGCAGATCGTTCTCGTAGATGGCTGCATGCTGCTTCTCCATAGCAGTTTTGATTTCTCCCAAGCAGGACATGACCTTTACGGTGGTATGGTCTGTTGCCATGCCTGCCTCTTCCAGACGGAGGTATTTCAGGAGAATGTTACCCAGTGTAGGGAGATAGTAGTTGAAGAACTGGCGAACCATAGGAATGTCCTCCGGCTGCTGCTGCAGGGCTCCTAAGATCCGACCAATCTCTACGCAGATATCCTCGCCACGTTTCTTCACATTCAGATTCTGGATCCGTGACAGCAAACGCCGCAGCTCCGTCAAATGATTCCGTCCCTTCGTCAGGATCTGCATGACCTCAAGAGACAGGTTGCAGGGAGGAATGGCTTGCTTTTCCTTGGGCGGCTCATTGACTGTAGATCTGTGGGGCTCCGGGCGAGCCTTGCCATCCTGAGGAGCTTTTGGAGGGTCCTTCTTGCAGCTGAAGTAGATCACCAGAACCACGATCAGAACTACAAGTGCAATTATGCAGCCAAGGAGAATGCCCAAAATGCGGGACAGGATCGGGAGTACACGACCGGCAACAAACAGACCGCCGAGGACCGCCAGAAGTACGACCCAGCCCTTAGAACCGGAGGAATGATTTGAATTCATGCTTATGCTCCTCTGTTAGCTCTGCTGACCGTCGGATCCGCCCAACAGCTTCTGCCTGAGCTGTGCTTCGATCTGCGCGATCTCCACCTCTGCGGCAGCACGCTTCTGACGACCTTCGGTCTGGATCTTCAGAACTTCATCCAATGTGCTGATCAGCTGCTCATTGGTGTAGCGGATGGTTTCCATATCCACGATGCCTCGTTCGCTCTCCTGAGCCACCTCGATGGTGCCCATTTTCAGGGTCTCGGCATTCTTCTTCAGCAGGGCGTTGGTCATATCCGTGACCTCCCGCTGTGCCTGCAGAGCCTGTCTGGAATGCTCCATTCCCAGCGCCAGAACCATCTGATTCTTCCACAGGGGGATGGTATTGTTTAGGGTAGACTGGATCTTCTCTGCCAGCAGTGCGTGGTTGTTCTGGAGCAGACGGATCTGGGGAGCCATCTGGATGCTGATGGTACGGGTAAGCTGCAGGTCGTGGAGCTTCTTCTCGAAGCGGTCACACAGAGCCTGATAATCATTGGCAGCCTGTGCATCATGAGCTAAGCCGGAACGCTTGGCAGTTTCCTGCATCTGCACCAAGGTGGTGCTACGCTCCAGAGCAAGCTTCTTCTTGCCTGCCAGAATGTACATGGTCAGCTCTTTGAAATAGGTCAGATTTGCCTCATACATCTTATCGAATACAACGATATCGGTCATGAGACGATTCTGGTGTCCCTCTAACTGGGTCACGATCCCGGTCACATTCTTCTCTACATCGGCGTAACGGGCTCTCATTCGGCTGAGCTTATTCCCTGCCTTCTTGAAAAGGCCTAAGAAGCCGCCCTCTTCTTCCTCTGTATCAAAGCCCTTGAGCTCTGTGATCAAAGAGGTGATCATTTCGCCGGTTTCGCCCAGCTCCTTTGTCTTCACACCATCAAGGACACTATCGGAGAAGGAAGCAATCTTCTTCTGGGATGCGGCACCATACTGCAGGATGATCGAGGTGTTGTGCAGATCGATCTTCTCAGAGAAGGCGTCTACCATAGCCTGCTCCTCGGGAGAAAGAACGATCTCCGGCTGTGCCTCGGGCTGTGCGATCTCTGCTTCTACTACTGCAGGCTTGTTTTCTTCCTGCAGACCAAGATCCAGAACGATGGGTTCCTGTGCATCAAACATTATAATTGTCCTCCTTTGTAGGCTTTTCTCTTATTTTATCATATGTTTCCCCAAGTTGCAAGAAGGATTTCAACAACATTTTACAAGCAGCAAATTCACCTAACAAAACGCACCTTGTTAGTTATGCACAAAAATAGTTTTTGTATTTTGCTAAATATATCTAAATTTATGTTTGAATTTTTGAGGATTTGGTAGTATACTGAGTGCCGTAGAAAAATCGGAAAGGAAGCGTTTGGTATATGTCCAATTTATTGTCTATTGCAGTTGCCATCCTTGCAGGACTGATGATGACCCGTCTGGTCAAGCCCTTCAAGCTGCCGGATGTAACTGCTTATTTGATCGCCGGTGTACTCATTGGCCCCTACTGCTTGGGAGCTCTCGGTATTGAGGGCCTGGGCTTCGTAGGACAGGAGGCTGTGAAAACCCTGTCCCTTATGGGAGAGGTCGCTCTCGGCTTTATCGCCTTCGCCATCGGCAACGAATTCCGCCTGAGCCAGCTGAAGCAGACAGGCAGACAGGCTGTAGTCGTAGGTATTTTCCAGGCACTGGCTGCCACAGTGCTGGTAGATCTTGCTCTTCTTGTTATTCATCTGGTAATGCCGGATAAGCTCTCTGCATCTCAGGCTATTACTCTGGGAGCCATTGCCACTGCCACTGCTCCCGCAGCCACCCTCATGGTCGTTAAGCAGTACAAGGCAAAGGGTGAGCTGACAGATCTGCTGCTGCCGGTCGTAGCTCTGGACGATGCAGTAGGTCTGGTGGTCTTCGCCGTTTCCTTCGGGATCGCCCGCACTCTGCAGAGCGGAGCTGTAGATCTGATCTCTATTTTTATCAATCCTCTGGTGGAGATCGGTCTGTCCCTGCTGCTGGGTGCCTTCTTAGGCTGGCTGCTGACTCAGTTGGAGAAGCTTTTCCACTCCAACACCAACCGACTGAACCTGATCATCGCCTTTGTTCTGGGCACCGTCGCCCTGTCCATGCTGGAATTCCAAATCGGGCCTGTGAAGCTGTGCTTCTCCTCCCTGTTGGTTTGCATGATGTTAGGAACCGCCTTCTGCAACCTCTGCCCCCTGTCCCATGACCTGATGGAGAAGTCTGACCGCTGGGTATCTCCTCTGCTGGCACTGTTCTTTGTGATCAGCGGTGCGGAGCTGGAGCTCAGCGTGTTTGCGGAGCTTGCCATCGTGGGCATCGGCTTGGTTTACATTCTGTTCCGCTGCCTGGGTAAGTATTTCGGTGCTTACTTCTCGACCAAGTGGACAAAGTGCTCCCCCAATGTGTGCAAGTACTTAGGCATCACCCTGTTCCCACAGGCAGGTGTGGCGCTTGGCATGGCTATGACCGCCCGACAGCTGGGCAGTGAGGGGGATCTGATCCGGAACATCGTGCTGTTCTCCGTGCTGGTCTACGAGCTTGTTGGCCCCATGCTCACTAAGATGGCACTGACCAAATCCGGCGACATCCACCCCATGCCCGACCACATCAAAAACCGCCGGGAAACCAAGCTTCAGGAACAGAAAAACAAACCCTGATTGTTTGGATGCCGTTACATGAGGTCCCATTTTCTCACTTGATGTATACAATGTGATATGATATTTGCTACACCCACTGAATCAGAGCTATAGTCCGATTCAGTGGGTCGTTTTCTCCTGCAGACACTGCTTCCTGACAAATGCCATTTCTCTCATGGTTGCCCACACCATGGGCTGCTATGGGATCTGGACAATGGCAAAGACTTTTGGGTTACACTTGAAGGAGAGAGCTAACAAAAAATGCTGCGGAGCAAGCTGAAGTCCAGATTGCTCCGCAGTGTTTTTATGATATGCGATCGTCTAACCGAAGAGACAAGAGAATATCCTTCCGGCAAAGCTCCGAACGGCACTAAAGGTAGATCTGACAGCATTTTTAACTGCACTTCCTACAGCCTTCACACCTTTGTAGACTGCTTGTCCGACGGTGGATCCCGCTGCATAGCCAACCATGCCGCCAACCATACCGCCCACAATAGGCCCTACTACCGGGATCCAACCCAGTGCTGCTGCACCGATGGCAGAGCCCTTCGCTGCAGCACTTAGTCCTGCAACCATAGCGGTGCTGGTTCTACCCATTGCATCGGCTCCTTGAGTAAGAGTCATTTCCCCCTTTGCAACCTTCCAGAGGATCTTCGCATTCTCAATGCCTACGGCAGCCACCTTGCCCCAGCCGGCAGGGGTGATTTTTTGCAGAACACTTGAGGGACTTTTTTGCGCCCAGACCTCCAATGCACCTGCAGTGGCATTTTTTATACCGGCATCCATGCCTGTAGAAATGGCGGTATGTACGATTTCCTCTTTCTCGATAGGCTCTCCCTTGATGGCTTTTTGTGCAAGACAAAACCCTGCTGTAACAGTCGCTGCCTGCATGCCGGTGATGGCAGCGTTCTTACCAAGATTCAGGGCAAGCTCCTTGGTGTTGAAGCTGTTCCAGCCGCTTCTCTGAATGGTGCCGTCCGTTTGTGCCTGATCCTGCAGAGCCTTTGCTTGCTCCTTGCTGAGTTCTGTACTGGTAATAGGAACCCTGTCGGTGCCGCCCATGACGGAATCTATGGACTTCCCCGGGAAGAGCTCACGGAGTTTTTCTACCTGATCCGGTGGTACCAGAAGACGCTGGTTGTTGTAGTTCCCCTCTCGAATCAGTTGGGCTGTGGCTTCGGCGGTTTTGCCGTATTTCACCTGATATTGATGAATAATTGCTCCGCTTTTTCGATCACGAATCACACAGTCAAAGGAATTTTTTCCGTAGGTCTCCCCGGTGGCTGGGGTGCAAACCTCCGCTACATAGGGGCTTTTGCTCAAGGCTGCACGGATATTGAACTGATTGACATGGTGCTGCTCCGCAATGAAGCCATCTAAATTTAGAGCTCTGCTGACTTCTCCGCTTTTGGTGGTAACTGTTCGAAGCATCTGTGCATTGGCATTTTCCAAAGAGGAATTTACACTGTACAGATAGTTACCGTAATCCACCACGGACATCCCCTTGGCAGCCTCTGCGACTTTTTCTGAAAGCCACTGTTCCTTGGTTGTGCCCTGCTTGCAGGCCTTGTTTAAATCAGAAAGGTGTGCATCGTATTCTGAGGTGCTGCCTACGATCTCTGCAGCCATTTCTGCAGCCTTGCCCTCAGGAAGGTTGGGCAGTTCTTTTTTAAATTCCTGTTCCAGCCAGCGGGCATCGCTTACATCCTGTCCTTTGCTTTTGTAGGAACGGAGGAATTGGGTCAGGAGCCTTTTATACTCCTTGGCTTCTACTTCCCCAAGATTTTCCATGCTTTCAGGTACCGATTCCATTGGAATCATCGTCTTTTCTTCCATTCCGATCCCTCCTTATAGCGATGCATTTTTCAGCTTCCGTTTTTTAAACTCCTCTTCCATCTTATCAATCTGATCCTTCATAATAATGGAAAGAGAGTTTGTGCCACGGATGGCAGTTAAAATATCCTGGGTGGAAAGAGCAGCCTTGTCCTCTGCGAATGCCAACTCCACCCCTTCCTTTACAATCCCCTCAATATCCGCTCCACTATAGCCGCCGGTTTGTGAAACCAATCTGGATATATCAATGGCAGGGAGATCCTTGGGGCGACGTTTCTGAATATGGATCCGGAAAATGTTCCTTCGTTCCTCCTCCTTGGGCAGACCCACATAGAAAATCTCGTCAAAGCGACCCTTCCGGAGCAATTCGGGGGGGAGCTTGGTAATGTCATTGGCAGTTGCAACCACAAAGGTAGCATCCTTCTTTTCCTGCATCCAAGTCAGGAAGGAACCGAACAGACGGGAGGTAACCTCGTGTCTGTTATCGCTGCCAACACCGCCAAAGGCTTTTTCCAATTCGTCTACCCAGAGGACACAGGGAGAAATAGCCTCTGCCAGTTGAATTGCTTTGCGGAGGTTCGCTTCGCTTTCTCCCAAATACTTCCCCATAAGCTTACCAATGTCCAGTCGCAGCAGGGGCACCTCGAAGAGCTTTGCAGCTGCCTTGGCACAGAGAGATTTTCCGCAACCGGGAACACCGGCAATCAGCACACCCTTGGGCATGTCCACGCCGTAGGCCTCTGCTCGCTTGATGTTCTGGATGATCCGTGCCTTGCGACGGAGCCACTGCTTTAGATTTTCCAGACCGCCGATATCCTCGATGCTCTCGTTCCCCGGAACCATTTCCAGAATGCCGGATTTCAGGATCATCTGTCTTTTCAGCTCAAAGATCAGCTGCAGATCCCTTCGGGACAGATTGCCATCCTCTGCTACAGCCAGAGCAAGAATGTTATTGATCTCAAACTCCGTCAAGCCCTTAAAGGCAACAGCCATCTCCTCCAACAGGTGTGTGGGAAGGGGTGGGAGCTCATTGTCCTTTACAAAATCTCCGATGATTTGGCAGATGCTTTCGAAGCTCAGGTAGTCGCTGTCCAGAATGGTGATGAACTTCTCCAACTCTACCGGAATACTCATCTTCGGTGTCATGAGGATCACACAGCAATCCAGACCCCCACTAATGCGAACCGCAAGCTCCTTTAGGCTCGCCACAAATGCCCCATCCTCCAAAAGGATATGAGCATCCTTGATCAGTAACACCGTTCGTGCCAATTCCTTCGGACTCAGGAGCTTCTGCTTGATCACCTGCGCCAGTATCGATCTTGCATCTGCTGTGACACCTTCCGGGGCAGAGGTGGCGAAAAGCTGCGTGCCGGGAGGAACGAGCCATTCGCCGGTCTTCGCCTCATACTCCCCATAGCCCTGTGCCATGCTCCAGTGGAGGATCGTCCGCCGATCAGCAGCCCTGCAGATGATTTTCTCCGTTTTCTCCTCCTCGAAGGTGTTAATGTACAGAATGGGAAAGCCTGCATCCAAATAACGGGAGATTTCTTGCTTTAATGTATCTTTCACTGGTTCTCTCCTTACACCTTAATGCGAAGGGGGATTCTCTTTGCTCCTAAAAGCGTGTCGCTGCTACAGGATACGATGCCATTATTGTAAGACATCACGGACGTAAACGGCATATCCTGTTTTATGATTCTCAAGCAGTTTCCGTCCAGATCCCACTCTGATAGGGTACTTTTCTCATAGGAATATACATACAACTTCTCATTTCCCACGCAAATACAATATGCGGAGCCGATCGATACGATCTCACCCGTTTCAGGATCCATTCTTTCGACAGAATAGGAGTTCCCGTATAACTTCCATTGCAGATAGAAGATCATGTACTTGCTATAACATACGCTCGTAGGATGTCTATCCACATTCCCACTCAGAAGTTTTTTTCTGAAATCGCCGTCAAAATCGCACATACAGATATCCCACTGTTTCGTCCAAACAAGATTGGAACCAATAATAGAAATTGAATCAAACCAGCCGTCGTTTAGAATATCCTTTTCCTCACCGGTAGCCAAATCGATTCTTCGAACTCGACATTCGCGATCAGTTTGCATATCAACAAATAAATATTGCCCGTTGTTAACAATATTAAAGACACGATCATCCCTTTTCAGTGTCGAAATGACAGTTTTCTTTCCATCTTCCTTTTTTATGATTTTTCCATCACTGATCCCGATTTCGATTCTTGAGGGAGCAGGCACCACGGGAGCTGGCTTTTCCTCCGATTTTGCTTCGGGCTTTGCCAGCGTAACTCCGTCAGCGGTTGCTCCGGCAATGGGGATATAGGTCAGGTTCTGCTTGGATCTGGGGATCCTAAAGTGGTTGGCACACAAATAGATCCGGTCCACGCCCATGTCATAAAGATCCGCCAGATCCTCCTGATCAAATGCCACCTTGTCCACCTGAGCAAGAATCTCCTCTTCCTCGGTATACTGACGGAGCCGTGCAAGTCTCTCCTTGCGGTACGCAATCTCCTCTGCATCCACAGGGGAATCATGGGGACAGGTTACACCCAGAGCCTCACACAGCTTCCTTGCCAGAGCAGGGTCATCCTTGGACAGTGCTGCTACCTTTTCTGCCTCATCCTCGTAATAGCGGTCTTCCAGCCAGGTCAGCAGCTTTCCGTCTACGAAGTATCCGAGAGCCGCTTCCAGATCGAAGCTTTCCCGTAGCTCCTCCATGTTTCTGACCTGGGCACCATTTGCCATTTCCAGGGGGAATTTTATTTTCCGCATCGTATTTCTTCTCCTTTACATGTATTATTATAAATTTGCTTCCATTTATGAGGGTAACTGCCTAACAGGACTTCAAAGCTATGGATCCGGTCTACCGCATAGCACTCTACCTGTCCCGGCTGAGAAAGGGGATAGGTACACAGATAGATCCGGGGACTGCGGTACAACAGCTCCATAGGTGCAACCTCAATGCAGCTGCACCTCCCATTCTCTTGGATATAGGTAAGCCGAAGTGGATTCCTGTTCAGAATACAGGAGGTCAGGTCGTTGAGTATTTTCAGAATGGCACTTCCATGTTCCGGTGACTTGTAATCTCGGAGGTCGTGGTCGAAGCTGGCTTGTAAAATCCGTTGCTTCTGCTTCGGCACCGTTGAACATAGGGAGGATAACAGCCCCTCTGTTTCATCCTGACGGAACAAGCCGCTTTGCAGCAGCAGCTTCCCGAAGATGAGAGCTTCTTCTACTTCCATCTGCGACATATGTTGACCTGCTAAGTAATACACATTATCAACCTTATCAAAGTGTAGCTCGCTGGCTGCATAGCTTTCGCTCAGAAACAGACGAATATCCTTGACATCTCGGTCAAAGCTGCGTGCATCAATGTTATGCTCCATGCAAAACAGCGTTTTACTGATTTTATGACCATGCAACAGCCGATGGTATAGAAGCAAAACACGTGTTACCTTATCCGTCCTCATACCCAACCTCCTTTCTTCAGTTTTATTCTACCAAACAAGAACGACACATTCTGACGATCTTATCAAAACCTCAAGGTAGTTGCCGGTTTTTTTCTAAAGCTCCATACTGATTTTATGAGATCCGTATAGAATCATAAACAGGGCATAACCTATGCTTCCTCCCATTGCTCCAAAGACAAAAGAAAAAGGAGGATAGCTTTTAGTGCTTTTGAATGGATCTTACCACATTGCAAGGCATAAGTATAATCTCATTATCCTTAGATTTGTCCTCCTTCATCAATCAAAAGAACAACCTCTCATCTCATAAACTGCAAGAAACCGTATTATACCGCTCTAAAAAATCTAAGCACTTCAAATTCCGATTTATCGTACCATTCGTAGGGGCGCGCATTGCGCGTCCGACAACCACCAAGAATTGGTGGTTGTGAAAAATGTTTCGTTTTTTGGAGAAATTACATCATTATCGGTGGTTTTTGTGTTCATGGCGTAACGCCATGAACCGGACG
>JAGBGB010000044.1 GCA_017936205.1 Oscillospiraceae bacterium | reverse complement strand
TGCTTATCCGTGATGACACCCTCATCCATGATTTTGATATTGGTCGTGAAGTTCAGATTGATGCCAATGGTATGTCGCTCGGCATAGAACATATCGAAACGGCAGATCTGGCCGTCCGTTAGATTCAGTGTTGCGGCAAAGTCATTGAGATTCACATCATTCCTCGTAATCGCACCGTGCATACCGCCGATGTCGCAGATCAGTTGGTTGTTGACAAAGAAATACACGTCATCGTCACCGGTGAAGGAAAAGGTCAGCTTCGCATCCTCGGTATAAATGAATGAGCCGTAGGCATGGAGGGTAAACAGATAGTTGTTCATGTTATCCGTAGCCCCTTCGGTGGCTGTGCCGTATAGGTCTTTGCGTTCAAAGCCCTTGTTGTTGATCGGTTGGAACTGGGGATCGAACCTACGGATCGTCAAGGCTTTGTCCGTAACATTCTGGATGTAGCCGTCTGCGGCGGAGGACATTTTTTCGGAGAGGTAGGAGTACTTTCCATCACTACCCTTAAACATTCGCATAGTGCTCAGTTCCGGTACCACCATATTGTAGGTCGTATCGTAGCTGGAACCGTTGGGAAGTGTTTCCGTTTCCAGAACATCCTCGGAAGACCGCCACATATTTGACAGCAGGTAGTATGCAAGGTCGTGGTAGGTCGTTATATTAGCACCCTCATCGCCCCATGGGAGCCTTCCGCCTTCTATTGCAGGCGTACATTTGGCGATGGTCCTTGTATAATCGTTTGCATTGTAGGTCAGCCTGCCGCTCTTGATCAGATCATATAAAATACGGTTCATTTGATTCTTTGGTTCGGACAATGCTGTTTGGGCATGCAAGTGCTTTGCGACATAGTCCACCGTTGCTTTTGTAAATACAACATTTCCGTCCACCAAGCTGCCGGTGGTCAGACCTGCTGCTGCGCCGTCGCTGTCGTAACCGGGGAAATCTTCGGGATAGCTTGCCTTTGCACCACCGATACTGAGGGAATAGGGAGTCTTATCGGCGTTTTCGAAAAGGATAAGATCTCCACGGAAGTCCAGGATCTCGATGGGAATGTCGATATAGTCGGCTCCCTCATTGTCCGTGCGCTGAACCGCAGCGATCGCAGCCAAGACCTCCTCCGTAAGAGTCTTGCACGTGCGTTTCTTTGCATCCGTCATATTGGACGGTGCCATGCCAAGCACTTCGCCGATCGTGTCAAATTGCAGACGTACTTCATTCAGCTTATTGTACATAGCATTGAAGGCGGCTTCGTCAAATCGGGTGCCGTAGTCTTCCACAAGGTAGCTCAAGCCCTCATGCAAGGCAAGGCGCAGGGCAAGGGCCTCTTCGTTGAATCTGTAGAATTCGAGATTATATCCGTTTGCCGTCGTTGAAGAGGGCCTGAGCCTTGTTCGATATGTGTATCCGTTTGAGTAAATGATGTTGGTGTTAGAGCCGAGTGTGTGGCATATCTGGAAGGCCACACCATCAGCACCATTCACAGCATCATTATTTAGCCAGAAGGTAGTCGGGGAACTGCTAAGCGTAAAATCGCCCCATGTAGTCGGTGAAGGACGGTCTTCATACCAGTGGGTGTTGTTTGACATATTCCAGTATAATCCGTTATAGTGCTGAAGGGTAAAGCTCCCATGAGAGCCGGACAGAGTCACGATCGGGAGCTGATTGTCGGGCCTTGCCGCTGCAACCGAGCGGCTGACCCCGTCGCTACCAAGCTGCGTGACACGATTGTCATTCGTAACACCTACAACGCCACGGGTGATGTGTGCATCACCATCGCCGACCCATCCGTCCGGAATCGCATCAGAGTTTACACCATACAGAGGATCCTGAACAGAATCTCTTTCTGTAAGGATCATATAATGTCCGGTGGTAATGTTTTCTCTGGGGCACATGATCTGCTCGGCATAAGGCCAATAGGCAGCGTTCAGGTTGTTTCTCAAAGTAGCAAGGGGATCTCCGTTATCACTTGCCTTTACAGCTGCAATTGCAGACTGAAGATCGGCATTGAGGCTCTTGAGCTCTGCCTTTGTTGCCTCGCTCAGAGCGGACTCCACCGTGTCGTAGTGGACAGAATATGCCTCCACTGCCGCCTTCATGGTTGCCACCAAGTCATTATACGCATCTACATCGGTAAAACGCCCCTTGGAGTTATCGATCAAATACGGCAGCGCATCGAGCATGGACAGGCGCAGATTGATCGTATAATCACTGAATCTGTAGAAATGTATAGGGTTGCCAAAATGTTTCGGTCCGGCCTGGACGCTATAGCCGTTCGGACACACATAGATCCCGGCTGTGCTTTGCATATTGTAACCGGCACCATTGGTTATAAGCTTAAACCTTGCTGCAGAGGAGCTGCTGCTCGTAAAAGTGAAATCATAACTCGTAGTGTTATCCGTGCTTGTGTCTCCATGGTTTATGTTGGAGATATACCAATATTGCTTTTTATAATTCTGAACCGAAAAAGAGGAGCCTGTGCCCGAGAAGCTCAGGATGTGTGCTTGCGGCATAGAATGAAGCTCATTGACAGCACCTGAGCCGGTTACGAAAGTAACAGCATAGAGAAAATGAGGGTCTGTAGAATTATTCTCAATGGTGATGCTTTGGGGTGCGCTCATATTGACGGTATACATCTGACCTCCGCTGCGCTCCACGAGGATCATCCAGTGTCCCGTCATATCATACGAGGCGCCCAAGCCGATGGTCTTGACTGCAACCGGCCAGCCCAGGGTCTCGGCATAGTTTCTCAGTAGGATGATATCCTCCTTCGTCACAGTCGTGGCACTCGCGGTTGTGGCTGTCTCCGCTTCTGCCTTCGGAGAGGCTACAGCCGGCACCAGGCCCAGGACCATAACCACAGCCAAAAGGAAGGACAGCAGTCGTTTACCAATGGAAGTTTTCATATAAAGCCTTCTTTCCTTTTAATAATTTGTTTCCTCCCCTGTTTCTAAGAGAAACAAGGAGGGTAGAATCTCGATTTCATATGCACTGCAAAACGGATGGCAGGAAGGTACTCTTCCTTTGATGTATGTGCAAAATTTGCTTTGATATTATGTAAAAACAACACGTCGACTTCTATCTCTTATGCAAGCCATTGGAGACATTGCCTGTGTAATAGGGGTAAAACTCCGCAGAAGTGGATATGCCGACAGCAATGTGATAGAAAAAAATGAAGCAGGGTTTATTCTTCCACACTTTCATGGTTTTCCGTCTTGGTTGGAAAAGTGTACCTTTATATCTAACGACATTTCACCGCTATTTATCATATAATAAAACTTTCAAAATTGCAATACGTTTTGGTCATGAAAGTACACTTTCATGACCAGTATAATAGTTGTTTGTTATGTAAGGTTTGATAATATGATGCTCTTCTAAGATTTCTCATTTGGTAAAAAGTATGTGGTTATTACGATTCTCTGCAGAGCGTAAGGCAAATCCCACATAATGCGATCTTGAAATAATCCCTAACAATTGAAACGGTGAGCATCTTTGCAGAGGCTCTCCGTCTTTATTTGTTTTTTTACAGCTCCCTATCGGGAAGAAACATAATACACAACAGAAAATCAAATTCCGATTCAGGTTATAACCTTTAATAAGCAAACCGCTATATAGCAAGGCCTTCGGCGAAAATCATGCGCTGTAGGGGCGAAG
>JAGBGB010000043.1 GCA_017936205.1 Oscillospiraceae bacterium | reverse complement strand
GTAGTTGGGGTTCAGCTTCAGGGTAGCAGTCAGAGAAGACTCGTCATAGTCAGCAACAGTGTAGGGTCCGGAGTAGGGCAGAGCGGAATCCCACTTCAGGTTTGCATTGATGACGTCAGCCATAGCATAGGTCTCTGCGCCGTCCTTCTCAACCTTTGCATAGAAGCCCTCGGACAGGCCGCAAGCGCCGTTCTCAGCAACAACGATCTCGTTGTCGCCCAGGTACAGAGCCAGGGGATCGGGGCCGTAGGAAGCGTAGGACATTGCGAAGTAGTAGTTAGCGTAGTCAGCAGTGAAGGTTACAGCAAAGGTGTAATCGTCGATCAGCTTAACGCCTTCGAAGTAAACGGTGTCGCCCTCGCCGGTGTAGGCCTTGAATTCCTCGTAGCCAACCAGAGTCAGACCGGAAGCACCGGTGCCGCCTGCAGCAACAGCAACCTCAGTGGAGTTTGCCAGGATGCCGGCGATGTAGTTCTGAGCAGTGATGGGGGAGCCATCGGAGAAGACCAGATCATCACGGATCTTGATGGTGTAGGTCAGGGTGCCGTCTTCGTTCTTGGTAGCGACAGCTTCCTCAGCCAGAGCCTGCATGTTCCATACCAGAGCGCCGTTCATGTCAGTCTGAACAGTAGCGTAGCCGGAGGTCAGGTTCTGAATGTCCAGGTCGGAAGAACCGGGAGAGGACTTGCCCCAAGAGGAGTTACGGAATGCGCCGGACAGGTCGGTGGAGCTGCCCAGGATTACAGAGTTCTCCTCGCCTTCCTTAATGGTGGAAGCGATGATAGCATCTGTGGGAGACCAGTAGGGGCTGGTGACGAAGCCTTCGATCTTAGCATTGTACAGATCGAAGTACTGGTTGGAGTACAGGGGAATTTCCAGAGCCATGTAGTTGTATCTCTGGACGAAGAGCTTCCACCACTGGTTGAAGACTTCTTCCTCGGTGGTGTACTCGCCAGCGGGAGTGCAGTTGTAAACCATTGCCATGGACAGGAAGTCCAGGCCTGCTTCGTAGGTCTTGCCCTCGTAGTCGATGGTGGCCAGACCGGTGTCGGGATCCTCAGTGATCATGTCGATGGTCACGTTGGCGCCGATCATGTCGTACACGGAAGTGAAGTCTGCGTGCTCGACAGCGTCGGCCTCGTTTGCGTCCTCGATCACCAGCTCGGTGGGAGCTTCGGTGGTCTCGGAGGGAGCAGTGGTGGTGTCCTCAGTGGGAGCAGTGGTTTCCTTCTCGCTTTCGCCACAGCCGACGAAGAGAGCAGCAACCATGCAAAGCACTAAGAGCAGAGAGAAAATGCGCTTTTTCATGTTTTTTCCTCCAATTTCCTTTTTTTATTTTTACAGGGCGAATTCCGTGGAGAACGCCCCCTGTAATACAAATTGAGGTGTAGGTCAGACTGTACTGACCTCAATACTTTACTTACCTAAAATAATATCGAGTGTATTATAGCAGAATCCGCTTTCAATTGCAAGTGCAAATTTCTGCCTTCTCGCCTAATTTCACATCATGTAAAATGTCATTGTCGTTTAAGGATACTTTTCTAAGTTACAAGGACATCTATTACGATGAAAAAACTTCAGTAAAAATACTTCTCATTCGTGTATTTTTGCATATTTTAGCGAATAAATCAGGAATTTGCAAGAGTAATTTGAAAATTTATTCATTTTTATCGTTTCATACAAAATTCACTCATAGCATTGTACTGTTTTTGTCTTTTTTCCCTATATTTTTGAAGTCGTTTTCGGCTCAAAGATGGATATGCGGGATTCTCAAGGAATATTCCTGTATCATTCTCGGAAATTACACCCCGAGACCTTTCCCGTCCACCTTCCAAATGCACTCAAGGAATCTCTTCTATTAAGCAAAAGCCTCCGGGGAGGAGGGTGATCTCCCTGTCCATGATCTGCAGGGCTCTACCGAAAACAGCAGTTCCCCGTACAGCAGCTGTCCATGGCTCCCCTGTCCGATTGACAAGAATATGCAGGCTCTGTTCCTCGTGGCTTCTCAGGAAGTGCAGTCTCCCCTGCCCTGCGGCTCGGATGCGGATGTCTCCCTTTCGGAGGGCAGCATGGGTTTTCTTCATTCTGCCCAGACCTCTGTAGAAGTCTCGGAGCAGGGCATCCTCCCGTCCCCAAGGATAGGTTCGGCGGCAATAGGGATCCTCGAAGCCCTCTAAGCCTGCCTCATCTCCGTAATAGATGCTGGGCATTCCCGGCAGGGTATATTGGAGGAAGGCAGCCAGCATCAGCCGCTGTCTCGCAAGCTCATACTGCTCCCCGTTCAGGCGGCGGTGGGCCTTCTCCTCCTTACTGCCCTGAAAATCATCCCCCAGAACCGTCAGGATCCGTGGCTTATCGTGGGAGCCCAAGAGGTTCATAAGGCAGTGGAGCACCTGTGGGGGATAATTCTCCGCAAGGCTCATAACACGCTCTGCAAAGCCCTCTCCTCCGTCCTTCTCCATTACGAAATCCAGAATCGCCTCCCGCCAGGGGTAGTTCATAACGCTGTCCAGCTCCCCGTCTACGAAGTAACGACGGGACACACCGTAGGCACGCTTGTTAGAAGCGTCCTCCCAAACCTCGCCCAGAAGCAGCGCATCAGGCTTGAGCTGTCGGATCCGCTTTTTCAGCCGCAGGATGAATGCATCCGGCAGCTCATCTGCCACATCCAGTCGGAAGCCGTCCGCCCCCAGTCCAAGCCAGTAGGCTGCAACGGAATCCTCTCCATCTATTATATAATGAAGAAAGCCGGGATCCAGCTCGTTGACACAGGGCAGGGTCTTGATCCCCCACCATGCCTCATAGTCATGGGGATAGGTCTTGAACTGATACCAGGATACATAGGGAGAATCGGGATCGCTGACCGCCCCTCCCCCAAAGGTTCCACGAGCATCGAAGTAGATGCTGTGATCCCCCGTATGGGAGAACACACCGTCTAAGATCACCCGTATGCCTCTTTCATGGGCAGCTTGGCACAGCTCACGGAAGTCCTGCTCCGTACCCAGCATGGGATCCGGCCGCTTATAGTCCGCCGCATCATAGCGATGACTGGAAAATGCCATTACAACGGGATTCAGATACAGCACCCCTACTCCCAGCTCCTGCAGGTAGGGCAGCTTCTCCTGAATGCCACGGAAATTTCCTCCGAAGAAGTCATTGTTCCAGTGCCCCTCCTCATCGGGGCCGTAGCGAGGCAGCTCGAACCAGTCCTCATGGAGGGTGAAGGGCTGCAGCTTGTCCGACAGATCGCAGTCCCCCGCCTTACAGAAGCGGTCAGGCAGGATCTGGTACATCACAGCCCCCTCAGCGTAGTCGGGAACCGTAAGGTCCTCGGGGATCACGCTGAGCTGCCATTTGTCTCCCAGCTCCATATTGGTGCGGCTCCCCTGCTTAAAGAGGCGGAAGCTGCCATCCTTCTTATAGATACGAAACCAGTAGAAGTACAGTCCGCAGTCCAAGGTAAAGGAGCCCTGCCAGCTCTGATAATCCTGATCCCGCTGCCCTGGGGCAAAGGGGATCTCCCGACAGAACTGCATATCGCAGTCCTCTACGATCAAGCCCACAGCCACAGCACCGCAGTCATGGGGGATCAGAATGTTCATCTGACACAAGTCCCCCCTTCGGAGGGTTCCGAAGGGGGTCTTGTGATCAGTATTCCGACTGTCAAAATGGATCCGCATTATTTCAGATACCAGATGTTCTCGGCGTACTCCTCTACCGCACGGTCAGAGGAGAACAGACCTGCCTTGGCAATGTTGGTCAGGGACATATTGCCGAACTTCCGCTCATCACGGTAGGTATCCTCAATGTCACGATGGACACGGACATAGTCGCTGAAGTCTGCAACGGTCATATAGGGGTCAGCCGTGCCGAAGCGGTTGGTCAGCAGGCAGGACACCAGATCGTCGAAGCGCTGACCCAGAATACCGGAGGTCAGCATATCCAGCACCTCACGGAGCTCGTCGGTGAGGAATTCATTGGGATTGTAGCCACGCTGCCACAGCTCCTCGGTCTCGTGTGCCTTCATGCCGAAGAGGAAGATATTCTCGTCGCCGACCTGCTGGTGGATCTCCACATTGGCTCCGTCCAGGGTACCTACGGTGACGGCGCCGTTGATCATGAGCTTCATGTTGCCGGTACCGGAGGCTTCCTTACCGGCTACGGAGATCTGCTCGGAAATATCCGCAGCAGGAATGATGATCTCTGCCAGAGAGACCTTGTAGTCCTCAATGAAGACCACCTTCAGCTTATCACGGACATCCGCATCATTATTAATGAAGGCAGAAACCGCACAGATCAGGCTGATGATCTGCTTTGCACGGATATAGCCTGCAGAAGCCTTGGCGGCAAAGATAAAGGTACGGGGCACATAGTCGCCCTTGGGGTCAGCCTTGATCTTGCAGTACAGATGGAGGACATGGAGAATGTTCAGCAGCTGTCTCTTGTACTCATGCAGACGCTTGATCTGGATGTCAAAGACAGAATCCGGATCCACACGGACGCCGTTCTGCTTTGCGATCAGGGCTGCCAGACGAGCCTTGTTCTTCCGCTTGATCTCACGGAGATTCTTGAGAACAGTGGTATCGTCGTGGTATTTCAGCAGCTTTTCCAGATCCCGTGCATCCCGTTTGAAGCCGTCACCGATCAGATCCGTAAGGTACTCTGTCAGCAGGGGGTTGGACTGGCACAGCCAGCGGCGGTATGCAATACCGTTGGTAACATTGATGAAGCGGTCGGGAGTGATCTGACAATAGTCACGGAAAATGCCGTTACGGAGAATATCCGTATGGAGCATGGAAACACCGTTGACCTTGTGGCAAGCTGCAAGACACAGATTTGCCATACGGATCTCTCCGTTGGCGATCACTGCCATATAGTCGATCTTGCCCCAGTCGTTGGGGTAAATGGTATTCAGGTGGGCAATGAGGCGGCGGTTGATCTCCTCGCAGATGGAGTATACACGGGGCAGCTGCTCCCGGAACAGCTCCACGCTCCACCGTTCCAGAGCCTCACTCATAACCGTATGGTTGGTGTAGGACAGGGTCTTGCAGGTAATGGCCCAAGCCTGATCCCAGCCGTAGCCGTAATCGTCTACCAGCAGCCGCATGAGCTCAGGTACGCAGAGGGCAGGATGGGTATCGTTAATGTGGATGGCGACCTTATCTGCCAGATTGTCATAGGTACGGTACTTCTTGAAGTGCCGCTTCAGAATGCTCTGAAGGGAGGCAGATACCAGCAGGTACTGCTGCTTCAGACGCAGACGCTTACCCTGAATGTGATCGTCCGCAGGATAGAGCACCTTGGAGATGGTCTCTGCCATGGCATTCTGTTCCAGAGCTCGGACATAATCACCACGGGAGAAGGCTGCCATATCGAAGCTCTGAGGCAGCTTGGCGCTCCACAGGATCAGGCGGTTTACTGCATCGCTGTCGTAACCGGAGATGAACATATCATGGGGAACAGCGGTCACGGAATTGTAGCCCACCTGTGCCACACGGAAGCGGCCGGTCTCATCAACCCATTCCCGAACCTCGCCGCCGAACTTCACTTCAACTGCATCATCCGGACGTGCACGGAGCCAAACATCGCCCATTTCCAGCCAGTTGTCGGGGAATTCCATCTGCCAGCCGTCAACGATCTTCTGGCGGAAGATGCCGAACTCATAGCGGATAGAGAAGCCAGTAACGGAATGTCCCAGACCGGTAGCAGCATCCATATAGCAAGATGCCAGTCTGCCCAGACCGCCATTGCCCAGACCTGCATCGGGCTCCATGTCGTACAGATCATCGATGTTGATACCGTACTGTGCCAGTCCCTCACGGCACTGTGCTTCAATACCCAGATTGTACAGGTTGTTGCGCAGATTGGTTCCTACCAGGAACTCCATGGACATATAGTAAACTTCCTTGCTCTGCTTCTCCTTGCACCGCTTGTTGAAGCTGTGGTTCTTCTCCGTCAGCATGGTGCGTACCAGCACGCACAGTGCACGGTAGATCTGCTTCTCTGCAGCATCCTTGATCTCCACGCCGTAGAGACGGAGCAGAGTCTCGTTAAGAGTCTCCATCATATCGGGGCGCAGATCCTTTGTCACGATTTCCTTGGGGTTGCTTTTCTTCATAGGGTCCTCCAAATGTTTTCCAATGTTTCTAATAAAGGCTCATTCTGCCAGTAATTCTTTATAAAGCTGCTGGTACTCTCCTGCAGGGACTTTCCAGCTAAAGTCTTCCTTCATATCCCGCTGCGCAAGGGCGGTAAAGGCATCCCGATCCTCTTGGTACAGCTTCACTGCCCGTTCAATGGCGCCGAAGAAGTCATCTCCGTTGTAGCTCTGGAAGGTGAAGCCCCTGCCCTCGCCGGTTTCGGGATTATAGGGAGGAACCGTATCTCGCAGGCCGCCGGTTGCAGCAACCACAGGTACAGTACCGTAGCGCATGGCAATGAGCTGAGACAGACCGCAGGGCTCAGACTTAGAGGGCATGAGATACAGATCCGCACCTGCATACACACGGCTGGCAAGAGCCGGATCGAAGGCAAGACGAACAGCTACCTTACCGGGGTTCTCCTTTGCAAGAACGCTGAGAGCATATTCATACTGCTTCTCCCCGGTGCCCACAATGACCAGTTGAATGTTCTGCTGTACCAGCTTCTGAGAAATATAGCACAGCAGGTCAATACCCTTGTGCCCTGCCAGACGGGTGACCATAGCAAGAATGGGAGCATCGGAACGGATATCCAAGCCCATTTCCTTCTGCAGAGCCAGCTTGCAAGCCTTCTTCCCCTCCAAATCCTCGGCATTGTAATGATGCTTCAGAGCAGGATCGGTCTCAGGATCATATACGGTAGTATCAATGCCGTTGACAATGCCGCACAGACGGTTGCTGCGGAGGATGTCGTCCAGCTTATGTGCATAATAGGGATAGCACAGCTCCTGAGCGTAGCTGCGGGAAACGGTGGTGACCATATCCGCAGAAACGATGGCACCCTTCATCATATTCACAGCACCGTCAAAGGTCATAACGCTGCGGAAGGGATCCGGCAGACCCAGGGTGTTGTCGAAGAAATCTGCATTCGCCCAGCCCTGGTACTCTACATTATGAATGGTGAATACGGTCTTTGCACCGGGACACCAGCTGTGATACAGAGCCTTGCAGTAGACCACAGCCATAGCTGCCTGCCAGTCGTGGCAATGGAGCACATCGGGCTTAAAGTCCAGATAATACAGGGCAGCCAGCGCAGCCTTGGAGAAATAGGCGAAGCGTTCCCCGTCATCAAAATCTCCGTAAACAGTGCTCCGAGCACCGAAGTAATAGTCGTTATCAATAAAGTAGACCTGCAGCTTCTTACGGCGGCTCTTCAGGCGGAAAATGCCCACATAGCTCTCACGCCAGGACAGCTCCATGGTGAAATTTCCTACAGGCTCTAAGTCAAACTGCTTGCCCTCCTTCAGCTTCTTGTAAAGGGGCAGGATCAGTACCACCTCATTGCCCCGCTGCTTTGCCAGCTCACCGGGCAGGGCCTGCATCACATCTCCCAAGCCGCCGGTCTTGACATAAGGGGCAGCCTCGGAAGCAATCATTGCAATTCTCATAACTTTGTTCCTCTTTTTACAACATATGGATGATTCTTGGTGCCCTTGAACTTGGCACCGGCAGGGACGGTCACATCCTTGTCCAGGATCACATATTTCAGCTCTGCACCCTCGCCAATGATGGTGTCCTGCATAATGATACTGTCCTTCACCTCGGCATCCTTGCCCAGCTGAACTCCACGGAAGAGAATGCAGCGTTCTGCCTCACCCTCTAACTTGCAGCCGTCGGCTACGATGCAGTCATTGATCTCGGCATCCTCGCCGTAGTAGCTGGGAACCTCATCACGAACCTTGGTGTAGATGGTCAGATCCGGGTTGCCGAAGAGACCCTTGCGAACCTCGGGCTTCAGCAGTGCCATGGAATTGTCAAAGAATTCCTTGGTGCTCTCGTTATACAGAGCCACGCCGTCGAAGTGGAAGGCATTCATAGTCAGCTTCTTGCTATGGAACTTGGGGACCAAGAATTCCCGCTCCAAGCGATACTTGCAATGAGCAACCGCATCTGCCACCTGCTGCATCAGATAATCCCGTCTCATAACGAAGATGCCCATACCGGCAATGTAATTCTCATCGGGGCAGTGGTCGCAGACCACATCTACGATCCTTCCGTTCTCGTCCTCAAGGACTGCCAGATCCAGCTGCTTCTCCCCATTGCAGACATCCTTCTTCACTACCACGGTAACATCTGCACCGGATCGTGCGTGAGCCTGTACCACGGGACGGAAGTCCATGGCACACAGCACACCGCTGTCCACCAGAACCACATACTCCTCCTTGGAGAATTCCAAGAAGCTCATAGCTGTATGCAGAGCCTCTAACTTCCCCCGATACTGGGCGTTGTTGCCGGTGGAGAAGGGAGTCAGATATTCCAGACCACCCTCCATAAGCTCTAAATTCCACTCCTGACCGGAGCCGATGTGATTCATCAGGGACTGGTAATTATTCTTGGTAATGATGCCGATGTGACGGATGCCGGAGTTGGTCATATTGGACAGAGAGAAGTCCACCTGACGATAGCGGCCGCCGTAAGGCAGGGATGCCATGGTACGCTTGTTAGTCAGATCTCCCAAGGAGCTGTCATAAATATTGGCAAAAATAATACCCATAGTAGTCATAGTCTTTATCCCCCTTCTGATTAGCAAATTTCACCGGGCTTGACACACTGATTGACCTCAATGGTCTTGTTCTTACCGATCACTGCGATCTGCTTCGCCTCGCCCTCGGGGAAGGCGCCGCCTACCACAGCGTTGGCGCTGATGCGGCAGTCCTCGCCAACAATGGCATGACGGACAATGGCGCCGCTTTCGATCACAACATTGGGCATGATCACGCTGTCCTCCACCAGAGCACCCTCGGCAACGGTACAGCCCGTGGAGATGATAGAGTGCTTGATGGTGCCGTAGATCTCGCAGCCCTCTGCAATGAAGCAGTTATCTGTCTCCGCCTTCTTGGACATGAAGGTAGAGGGCATGGCGTAGTTTCTGGCATAGATCCGCTTGCCGGGATCGCCGTAAATATTGAATTCCGGCTCCTCGCCCAGCAGCTCCATATTCGCCTCCCACAGGGAGTTGATGGTTCCCACATCCTTCCAGTAGCCTTGGAATTCGTAGGCAAAGAGCCGATGACCTGCGTTGAGGATGGCAGGGATCACATTCTTACCGAAGTCATTTTCACTATTGGGATCCTCCTCATCGGCAATGAGATACTTCTTGAGGATGCTCCACTTGAAGATGTAAATGCCCATGGAGGCATTGGTGCTCTTGGGGACCTTGGGCTTCTCCTCGAACTCATAGATGGAGCCGTCGGGATTGGTGTTCATGATACCGAAGCGGCTTGCCTCCTCAATGGGAACGGTACGGACAGCAATGGTGCAGTCTGCATCATTCTTCATATGCTCCTGCAGCATGGCGGCATAGTCCATCTTATAAATGTGGTCGCCGGACAGGATCAGCACATTATCCGGATCATATCTCTCAATAAAGGGAATGTTCTGATAAATGGCATTGGCAGTGCCCTTGTACCATTCGGACTTACTGCTCTTGGCATAGGGGGGCAGGACCTGTACACCGCCGTGAGAGCGGTTCAGATGCCAGGGCTGTCCGTTGCCGATGTACTCGTTCAGCTCCAGAGGCTGATACTGGGTCAGGATGCCCACGGTATCAATGCCGGAATTGACACAGTTTGACAGGGGGAAGTCGATGATCCGATACTTCCCACCGAAGGGAACTGCAGGCTTGGCCGTGTTCTCCGTCAAGACCATCAAACGACTACCCTGACCACCGGCCAGCAGCATGGCTACGCAATGCTTTTTCTGAAAGTTCATGCTCATCTCTCCTTGTACTGATAATAAAATTTTATAATAAGATCGGTTCCTCCGATCAGGCTTCCTCATCCCGTTTACGGGGCACAACAATGCGTTTATAATAGGTAGTGGATAGGGGCGGCAGAGTAAACTCTCCGCTGAAGGGCAGACCGTGGAAGGGATTTTTCTCCGCCGTGACCACAGGTACTGCCATACCGGAGCCGCCGAATTCCTCCCCGTCGCTGCAGAGCACCGCTTCATAGTCCCCCGGTCTGGGCAGACCAAGACGGTAATGCTCTCTTGTCACGGGGCAGAAGTTGCAGACCGCAAGGATCTCCCGACTTCTGCGGTCAATGCGGCGGAAGGCAAGGACAGAATTGTCACGGTCATCCATGCAGATCCATTGGAAGCCCCCCTCCTCCGTATCATTGTTCCACAGGCAGCTATCCTTCAGATAGATTTGATTCATCGCCCTCACGAAGGCTCGGAACTGACGATGCCGTTCATAGTCCAGCAGCATCCAGTCCAGCTGCCCTTCCGGCTTCCAGCGGTCAAATTGGGCAAATTCATTGCCCATGAAGCTGAGCTTCTTCCCGGGGAATGCCATCATGAAGCCGTAGAAGGCACGCAGATCCGCAAACTTCTCATCATACTCTCCCGGCAGCATGGACATGAGAGTTCCCTCTCTCTGAGACAGGCTGTGAGGCAGCGTCAGGACGAAATTCTCTGCATAGGCATAGTCCATAGAGGCGGTGAGCCGCTCATGGCTGCCCTTCCGCCACAGAGGATCCAGGGGGAAATATGCCAGCATATCCTGAAGCCAGCCCATATTCCATTTGTACAGGAAGCCCAAGCCCCCGTCATAGTCCGGTCTGCTTACCAATGGGAAGGCGGTGTACTCCTCTGCAATGGTTATGGCATTGCGACGGGTGGAGAAGACCCCTCTGTTCACCTTCCGCAGGAAGGAAATGGCATCTAAGTTCTCCTTACCGCCGTAAATATTGGGGTGGTACTCCTGCCTGTCGTAATCCAGATACAGCATGGCAGTGACCGAGCCGATCCGCAGCCCGTCGGCGTGGTACTGGTCCATCCAG
>JAGBGB010000042.1 GCA_017936205.1 Oscillospiraceae bacterium | reverse complement strand
CATCGGTGCCACCACCTTTGCCGAATATCGGAAATACATTGAGAAGGACTCTGCTCTGGAACGCCGCTTCCAGCCTGTAACCGTGGTAGAACCCTCTATTGAGGAAGCCACTGCCATTCTCCGTGGCATTGCCCATTATTATGAGAGCTACCACAGTGTCCGTATTTCCCCGGAAATTGCCCGTCAGGCAGTCATTCTTTCCGAGCGTTATATTACAGACCGTTTCCTCCCCGACAAGGCCATTGACCTATTAGACGAAGCCTGCTCCGATCTGAATCTGAAGAGCAAGGAACTGGCAACCTTGGCAGAGAAGCGGAAGGAACGGGATGATTATGAATTAGAGGTCAAGCTGCTCACCGAGGAATCCCAGGAGGAGCAGGACTTCGAGCGTTTGGCTACCCTCCGCAGCAACATCCTCCGTTTAGATGGAGAGATCACTGCGTTAGAAGCCATTCCCCTGCCTGTGCTGACCATGGAGAATCTCGCCCGTGTGATCGAAATGTAGACGAAGATCCCTGCCAGCAAGATCCAGGCTCAGGAATACAAGCAGCTTCGCACCATGGAGGAGAATCTGAAGAAGCGGATCATCGGCCAGGATGAGGCTGTGAAGGCTGTGGTCTCTGCCATTCGCCGCAACCGTGTAGGCATTGCCACCAAGAAGCATCCCGTATCCTTCATTTTCGTAGGCTCTACAGGTGTTGGTAAGACCGAGCTGGTCAAGTGCCTTGCAGATGAGCTGTTCGACTCCGTAGACTCTCTGGTTCGTCTGGATATGTCGGAATATATGGAACGGCACTCCGTTTCCAAGCTCATTGGCTCTCCTCCCGGCTATGTAGGCTACGACGAGGCAGGACAGCTGACAGAGAAGATCCGCCGCAAGCCCTATTCCGTGATCCTCTTTGACGAGTTAGAGAAGGCTCACCCCGATGTGCTCAATGTGCTGCTGCAGATCTTAGATGACGGTCGGATCACCGATGCGCAGGGTCGGGTAGTCAACTTCGAGAATACGGTCATCGTTATGACCTCCAATGCAGGCTCCGAGCGGCGGGACGGCTCCGTAGGCTTCGGTCGCTCTGCCTCCGAGCAGAACAAGGAGAAGGCTATGAAGGCTCTGTCCGAGTTCCTCCGCCCGGAATTCATAAACCGTGTAGATGAGATCATCTGCTTCAACCGTCTGACAGAAGAGGACTTCCGCAGCATTGCCAAGATCATGCTGGGTGAGCTGCAGAGCAATCTGGAAGAGCGAGGCATCAACCTCCGCTGGGAGGAATCCGTAGTAGACTATCTGGTCAAGAAGTCCTACTCCATAACCTACGGTGCCCGTAACCTTCGCCGCACCATCCAGAAGGATCTGGAGGATGCCATTGCCGAGCGGATCATCGACAGCTTCGAGAATCCCATTTCCCAGATCAAGCTCACCGCTGAGAATGATGCTGTTCAGGTCCTTTCCCTGTAATTTCCCCATAACAATAGGTTTTCAAAGCATTCCCTGTAATCCTATACGGCTTTATTCTCTCTGAAGGAATAGAGCGTATATCCAAGGAGACAAAGGACGGGCTTTGCCTCCCATGGATCCAAGCCGATCCACAGAAAGGAGCAGACCCGTTCTCTGTCTCCTTGTACATTAGAAAGGAGTTATTCCCATGAAGAAATTACTTTCCATTCTACTTTGTGTCCTTCTGTTGACTGCTTGCAGCAACACCCCCGATCCTATCACTGCCACTACCACTGACCCAACCACACAGGAGAGCACCGCTGCTCCCACCACGCAGGAAAGCACCACTGCTCCCACTGAAGAAGCTACCACTGCTCCCGCCGAGCTTTTCACCTTCACCCGTGAGAATTTTCCCCGTATGGACGGCTCCACCGCTTTGGTTCCTCTTGGGGAAGCCATTGCCTCTGTTCTTCTGGGTGAGCCCAGAGAGGCTGTTTCCGACCTGATTTCCTTCAACCGCACCACCCAATCCTATCGGAATCTTATGTGGGACTATTGCGATATTCTCATTGCTGCAGAGCCCGCTGCCTCAGTGGTAGAAGAAATGGAAGCCGAACACTTCCAATATGAAATGACCCCCATTGCTACAGATGCCCTGATTTTCGTAGTCAATTCCTCCAACCCGGTGGACAACCTGACCACAGAGCAGCTGCAGAAGATCTACTCCGGTGAGATCACCAACTGGAAGGAGGTCGGCGGCAATGATGAAGCCATTCTCGCCTTCCAGCGTAATGCAGATGCAGGATCCCAGACCCTGATGAAGAAGCTGGTCATGGGGGACATTCCCTTCGCAGAGGCTCCTAAGGATGTGATCGTCGGCTCCATGGGCGAGCTTATGGAAAGCGTCAAGAACTACGACAATTCCGCCAATGCCATCGGCTATTCCGTCTACTACTATGCCAACGATATGCGTATGGCGGAGGGTCTGAAGATCATCTCCATTGACGGTGTGGAGCCCACTCCCGAAACCATCGCTGCAGGGCAGTATCCCCACCTGAATCCTTACTATACGGTCATTCCCGAAGATGCCGCTCCCGGTTCCCCCAACCGTGTTTTGTACGAGTGGCTCCTGTCCGAAGAGGGACAGTATCTCCTGAGCTTAGAGGGCTATGTTCCCGTAAAATAAGCCCCTATTCCACAGCACCATAAAGGAGGTTATTACATGAAGCGCTTTTGCCTGCTTTTCCTGCTTTTATCCTTCCTTCTCACGGCTTGCAGTACCTCTCTCCCGACAGAAACAACGATTTCTTCTGAATCCTCGGTAGCGGAGTCTACTACAGTTCCCACCACACAGACGGAGCCTGCAACAGAAGAAACGGAAGCCTCCACACAGGAAACAGAGCTGCATTACTTTGCTCAAGGGGACTTTTCCGTCTACAAGGAAAAAGCCCCCACGCAGCCTCTGTTTACCAGACCTGAAGGCGGCTCCTATATGGATCTGCAGGTTCTGGAGGAGCCCACCGCCCTCTATCCCTTCCCCGGCAGCCTACAGCGTAATTACTACGAGGACAGCTATTATTACGAAACGGAATACCTCTATGGATTGGTCAGTGCAGATGGCTGTGTGGTCGTGGAACCCGTATACACCTATGTCAGTCCTTTAACAGATTATTATACCGACGAGAGCCTTCCCTTCTGGGTCATGTACAAGCATTTTCCCAACCCGGAGCCGGATGAACCTGAATATCTTTATGCCTTCGCCGCTATGGACGGCAGTATGGTCACAGACTGTATCTATTCCTCCGTAGATCTCCGTGGAGACCGGATCATTGCTATGCGAGCTCCCTACGGCACTCTGAATCCGCCCTTTGATATCTATGACACCCACGGACAGCTTTTATTTACTTCTCAGGATTCTCCTATTCTAAAAGTCCTTCCCGGCAGCTATACCGGGGTCAGCTATGGTGATGGCTTCTACATGATAACTGTAGAGAATGAGGGTTTTATCACTGAGTCGGAATATGACTGGGACTCTGCGCCTCCAAGAGAGGTTCAATATTTCATCGATGAAACTGGTCAGCAGCTCTACGGCCCCTTCTTTGCCGCCTCCCCATTCTCCTGTGGCTTTGCCTCTGTGAAAACAGCCCCGGATAGCTGGACGTATATTGACCGGAACGGAGCTTATTTGCCCGGTGATTACGAATTTACCGATCCCTTCCAACATGGTTTTGGTGTTGCACAAAACTCTACCACACGAGCCGATGGGAAGTATGTGGTTCTCAATACCTACGGAGAACAGATCCTCCATAGCTGGCAGTATCCCCAAATCCTTTCTAACGGCTATATTGTGTATTTCGAAGGATACAGCGAGCCTGACAGCAGCAGCGAAAGTGGTTATCGGGATGTATGGATCAGTAGTTGCTATGATCCTCAGGGAAAGCTACTGTGGCAGTATGAAAACTGCGATCCCATTACCCAAGACATTGTTTGCTACACCAGCCTCCGTGGTGCGGAAGACTGTAAAATCGTGAATCTGAAAACCGGAAAAACCTATCCCTTATCAGAGTCCGTATATCATGTTTCCTTCTTGGGTGATCCGGACAAGCCATATATTGTGGTTTCTGCACAGGATTCTTATGACTACAGCGAGGAAATGCTGAATGCAGAAACCACAATATATGGCTTGTCCGGATCACCCAAGAAGGAAACATGATATACGGACTCTGATAAGGGATAGGTTTTTCCGGTTTTCAGATTCACGATT
>JAGBGB010000041.1 GCA_017936205.1 Oscillospiraceae bacterium | reverse complement strand
TATTGCAGGATGAATATCCTGCACCGCCTATGGCGGCAAGAACAGTATTACACGGCATTTCTTGGCGGCTTTGCCGCCATGCCGCTTACCAGCGGCATAATAAAACGGTTAATCCGTTTTATTAGAAATAAGTATAAAAAAGGAGCATGGACACAATGACGGAGAAGGAATATCCATATGTAATGGAGCAGCTGGTTATGATGACCGGTCTTACGGATCGAACCATTCGCAGCCATTTGGCAAAGGGCTTTTTGACAGGAAAGAAAATAGATGGTGCATGGCATTTTAGCCGAGAGGATGTGGAGGCATTCTTGACCCATCCGTCGGTCCGCCCCGGAATTCTTGCCAAACAAAACGGACAGATCTATGACTTCCTTGCATGTGATGATAAAAAGGAAGAAGCTCTGTGCATGATTCTGGATCTGCCTGGAAGAAGCAGAATGCAGATCAATCAGTTTTTCTGTAAACGCATCTGCCAAGAGGATATTCAGGGGGTGCATTTTTCTTTCGACGGAAGTCAAAAGGCTCGCCGTGTCATCCTGACAGGAAAACCCGAAATAGTGCTGAAGCTTGTAAACGAATTCTATGCCCTGCCTGCCTCCATGTCGTAGCTTCATCTGCAGGGAGCCCTGTCGATTGCCCTGAAAGACCGATTTTTTTACCGTAGCAGATCAGCTTGGCATAGCTTGAAGTCCACCTCTCAGCCGATTGTAGGGATGGCACTGCTGTGGTTGTCCGTTTGAAAACGACCTCCTGAGAGCCCCTTGTCTCGGTGCAAAGCAGCCTCTATTGTATCATTCAACATAAAAAATCAACGGAGAGTCTCGATTGAGACTCTCCGTCTGTGTATCGTAGTGGTTTTCTGAACAGCTTTGCTCATTCCAGCTCGTCTAAGCTACGAGAGAAAGCGGGCAGGCAATGCTCCATGAACCAGTCCAGCTCCGGCAGCTTCATAGCCAGGAGGGCTTCTTTGGTTTGGGCTGCGGCAGCTTCGAATTCGGTATTCCCTGCCTTCAATTCCTCCAGGCATTTGATGTGGGCAGAAAGCTTGTCTGCAGCCTTTACGATCGGCAGAACCGTCTCGTCATTTTCATAAACCAGAGGAGCATAATGTTCCCGCAGTTCTTCCGGGAGCATATCCAGCAGCTTAGTGCCGCTGATGTATTCTACCTGCTTGTAGGCAGCCTTGATCTCCGGGTTGAAATATTTGATGGGAGTAGGCAGATCTCCGGTCAGGATCTCAGAGGCATCGTGGAACAAGGCTGCTGTTGCACACCGTTCCGGATCTGCAGACAGACCTAAGATCTCCCGACGGATCATAGCCAAGCCATGAGCCAGCACAGCCACCATATGGCTATGCTCCTGAACATTCTCCGAGAAGGTATTCCTCATCAGTCCCCAGCGTGTAATATAGCGCATACGGGAGAGGAAGGCAAAGAAACGATAGTCTTCCATAACTTGCCTCACCTTCTGACGGTACCTTGGGTATTTGCTCTGTGCTGGGTTCTGCGTGTGGTTGTTCGTCTGCGGTTAGAGGCACGAGAGGTAGCATTGTCGGAGCGGGATGCAGGTCGTCTTGCCTTATTTTTATAGGAAGAGGAGCCCTTGCCTCTGCTGCGGTCATTTCCGGGTCGAACTCTCGGAGTGTTTGTGACAATTCTCTGACCCAGAGAACGGAAAAAGCTTATCCGATCCTGCATACGAAGCTGTCGCAGCATCTCCTTATATAGACTGTAGAAGTCGCTGGGGCTGCGAACCATGTTCTTCTCGTCTACCAACCAGGGGCAAGCTTCTGTAGATACTGCACCGAAGTGCTTGACAAAGCGGTTGCCGATCCCCAGCATTTCAGCATAGGGCAGCGCACGGAAGAAGTACTGTCCGTCCTTCTGTACCATGGTTTTGGCAGATTCCCGATTGGCATGGGTAACGAATTTGCGGAAGCTCATCAACTCCTCCACAGTCTCCTGACCGGGAACGCTGCGACCACCGCCGAAGCGAGTAACATAGCCAACACCAAGCTGCAACAGAAGGTGGAAGAACAGATAACTTCCACAGTCCGCAGGAGATGCCAGCAAATACAGCACGAATGCTGCAGCTGTGCCCAGAAGCATATACAGCCATCGCTGTGGGCGATAGAAATACAGGGTGATCTGTTGCAGGAGCCAGTGAAGAGGCATACTCAACAGGGTCAGTACCACCAGCCAGAACCAACGGCTGGGGGTGGCGGGGAGGAGGGTGTCAAAAATCATCAGAGACAGGCACAGACCTACTGCCAGACAGAGCCGCCGTAAGGGCTTGGGTCTCCCCTTCCTGCCCTTGAACATTCGATTCCTCCAATGGGCTCTGAGAACAGGGGCCTCTGTGCTAAAGGCTGTCAGGAAACGACTTCCGGGCACCTCTACGAAGGCGGTACTGCGGAAAATAGCTTTAAAAACTCGCCTTTCTGCAGCACTGCGTTCATTTCCCATTTCCATCTGCTTCTCAATGCGGAAGCTACCGCGCCGAGTGCGATGGAGGAGAATGTATCCCAGATTTCCCCAATGAGCGAGGAGGGCACCTGCATCAGGAAGAATGCCGTAAAGCTGACAGGGGATCTCACCGGCGGATGCCTGGAAGCTCAGGGTATAAAGCTTCTTGGCTTCCTCCCTCTTCCGACGGAAGACAAGGATCCAATAGAGAATGCAGCATCCGTAAAGTACAAGGAAAGCAATGCGATCAAGGGGAACGGTCTGCTCCGCCAAATGCCGCAGAACAAAGGTGTTCGGCTGGAAATCCAGCTCCATGGACAGAGTTTCATGGTCACGGAACACAATGGCAGAGTCGGCAGTAACGGTATTCTCCTTGATCTGAATATTTAAGTAATTGTCGATAACATCCCCATAGTAGGAGCTGTGCCAACGGGGGAAGGCCGTGATCTCTGACGGGAAGGTCACAGTTAGCTGGAAACGGTTAATAGGAAGCTCCCAGCCTCGCTCCGGCAGTTCCAGGAAGAAATGCTGCTCCTCGCCGCTCTCTGTCATGGTACAGGGGAGAGTGTAGCTGCACTGGAAGCTCAATGTTCCGGAGAAGCCGGATTCATTCTCAAAAATGAGGTACTCCACACCGTCAATGCGATCTTCTTCATAAGCGGCACCGGCGGCGGTAATATCCTCTGCATCAGTACCCAGAGGGAATACGAAACGGGTGGGGCGGCTCACGAAGCGAACCTGAGCCATGACCGTAACGCGGGAAATACCGCTGGAATCTACAGTGACCTGAGCATCCAGCATGGTGATCTCATCTGAGGCTGCAGAGCTATGACTCAGCAGAAGGCAGACACACAGAAGAATCAAAAACAGCTTACGCAAGGCTGCACCTCCCTTCAATCTATAAAGTATTGCATATTCTACGCATGATATTATAGAATAACACAAATCGACAGAAAAAGCAAGACACAGCTTCTCTCCGCTGTGGGAAATAGACTAAAAATGAGACCTCCGCTGTTTTGATAGTGGAGGTCTCTTTGATACGATCCCCATAGGGGATGCCTATTCGTTCTTCAGGGATTTTGCATACTCCGAGGGGGAAATGCCGAAGTTTTCCTTAAATTGTCTGGAAAAGTGGTGGATGGTAGAATATTGCAGAGCAGCGGCGATTTGGGAGAAGTTCATTCTGCCTTCCCGGATCAGGCTCTTGCTTTCCTCTAACTTCACACGGCGGATGTATTCACCGGGAGAGATGCTCATTTGCCGACGGAACAGGGCAGTCAGATGGGAGGCGCTGACACCGGTCTCCTTTGCCACCACCTCAACGGACAAGCGGTCATACACATGGTCTGCTATATATTGGAGAGTACGACCCACAATGGTGTTCTCATTCCGCAGGGCGGTGGGGGTTTTCAGACGCTTCCTACGCTTATTGGTATCCCGCAGGATGGACAGCAGCAGGAGCTTCAGGTTGGAGCGGATCACGTCATTGCTGTAAGCATCCATGATCTCCGGCTCCTGCAGCAGCTGCTTCAAATAAGTAGCTTCAATAGAGGACAACTCGAAAATCCGATCTCCGAAGGGAAGCTCCATATCCGACAGCAGATCAAAGGAGACGGTCAGGAAGTGAGCAGTTACATTCAGATCTGTGTACTGCATATGCCACTGATTGGGCTGGAAGATCATCATCTGCCCCTGCTTCAGGGCATAGCCTACTCCATCGACCACACAGTGAAGCTGTCCCCGATCCACATAGGTCAGCTCATAGGCAGAGTGCTTCTCACCCTTGAACAGGAAGCCACTCTCCCCCACTCTGTAGAACAGGGTATAGATTTCCCCTAAGTGGAGTCTTGAGGTGATCTTCAGATCTCGGCAGTCCTGACAAGGCTCTAACTGCTGAGGCTCGTAATCTGTACGATATGCCATCCGTACGGAACATTCCCGCTGATAGGGCATCAGGGCAAACTCCGTTCCTACCGGCAAGCAGATTGCCTTGTCCAAGTAGAAGGCTGTGGAGCTTCCACCCTTCCGAAGAATGAGAACGGTCATCCCTATATCGAAATCCAGATATGTCTCACTGACAGCTCGATAATAATGTACGCTATCATAGAAGAAGGTCCTGGTACACTGGATCCAGCCCTCACTCTGCTCCAAGCGCTGGTTAACAAGGCTGTCCGTCAAGATCCTTCCGTAGGATGTAAACAGCTGTTTGTTTAAATTCTCAATCAATGCCGAATCCCCCCTGATCCAATCACTTGCTATATCATACCAAAAAATCCTTCACTTCGCAAGAATTTTTATTATAAAAACCGTTGACATTTAGAAAGAAAATGGGTACGATAACTATAATATAGCAAATAGGAGGTCAAGCTATGGATACGATTTATGTTACCGGACACCGAAATCCCGATACAGATTCCATTGTTTCTGCCATGGCCTATGCGGCACTGCGGAACGCACTGGGGGAGGGACAGTATCGTGCGGCTCGGATCGGTCATATCAGTGACGAAACCCAAATAGTCTTGGATCGCTTTGGCTTCTCCGCACCCCAGTGGATCAAAACCGTAAGAACTCAGGTTCGAGATCTGGACTATGATACACCCCCCGCCCTGTCCTCTGCGGTGGCAGTCAGTCGGGCATGGTCCATTCTGACTGCAGACCGCTCTATTGCAGCGATTCCTGTGACCAACGAGGACGGTAGCCTCTATGGACTCTTGTCCTCCGGTGACATTGCGGCTTATGATATGCGCTCCATCGAGCATCCCTTTGTAGATCAAATTCCCGTATTCAATCTGGTCAGTGTTTTAGAGGGGCGGATCCTTAACGAAGCAGGAAATCTGTTAGACAGCATTTCCGGCGAGGTGACCATCGCCATGCCTCAGAGCTGCGAGAACCTGCTATTTAAGAGTAAGGACAGCATTGTCGTCTGCGGAGACCAGCCGGATATGGTTCGCCGTGCTCTGGAAATCGGTGTCAAATGTGTCATCGTTTGCCAGGCAGAGCTGTCCGAGGAGCTGCGGAACTATCCTACAGATACCTGTATCATTTCCACTCCCTTTGAAGCCTACCGTGCAGTGAGGCTGATCTACCAGTCCATTCCTGTCGCTCGTGTGTGTCGGACAGAGAATTTAGAATGCTTCCATCTGGATGACTTCGTAGATGATGTACGGGAGGGAATGCTCCGGAGCCGCTACCGCTGCTACCCCATTCTGGATGAGAATGAACGGGTGGTAGGCACCCTGTCCCGTTACCATTTGATCCGCCCCAGACGGAAGAGAGTCGTTCTGGTAGATCATAATGAAGCTGCGCAGTCTGTTCCCGGTCTGGATCAGGCAGATATTCTGGAGATCATTGACCATCACCGTCTGGCAGATATTCAGACAGGCAATCCCATTTACTTCCGCAATGAGCCTGTGGGCAGCACCACCACCATCATTGCAGGGATGTATCAGGAGCGAGGGCTTATGCCCTCTCCCAAGTTAGCGGGTATGATGGCAGCAGCTATTGTTTCTGACACAGTCATGTTCAAATCCCCTACCTGCACCCGTCGAGATCGGAGCATGGCAGAGCGTATGGCACGGATCGCCAATGTATCTCTGGATGAGCTGGGGCAGCAGATCTTCTCCTCCTCCTGGTCCGATGACAAGACTGCCAAGGAGCTGCTGTTCTCTGACTTTAAGGAATTCCACATTGCAGAGCACAGTCTGGGCGTAGGTCAGATCACCTGCGTTAATTCTGAGCACATCCTGAAGCGAAAGGACGAATTCATTGCAGAAATGAAGGCAGCTGTGGAACGTAAGAAGTATGACATGGTTCTTCTAATGCTTACAGACGTGCTGTTGGAAGGCACGCAGCTGCTGTATTTAGGTGACGAAGAGGATATCCGTACCGCCTTCTCCCAGGATGCCAAGAATCACTCTGTTTTTCTTCCCAAAGTCATGTCCCGTAAGAAGCAGGTCATCCCTGCCCTCTCCGCTATGTGGGGTTAAGATAAAAAAAGAATCGATATGGGTGTTGTGCTTTTGGTCGAAGTCTGCTATAATATCTAAAACTAAAAAACGGAGGTAAGGCTTATGAGCATTGTAGTCATTGGTGATGTATTCGTGGACATCAAGGGCTTCCCTGAGGACAGCTACATTCCCACCGGCAGAAATGTGGGCAGAGTAGAATACGTCCATGGTGGAGTTGCCCGTAACGTGGTAGAGGATATCGCCAATCTGGAGCTGCGTCCCACCTACATTGGTATTGTGGATGACACCCCTATGGGGAATGAGGTTCTGACCAAGCTGAAGAAGCACAAGGTCAATACAGACTATGTGATCACCGTTCCTGACGGTATGGGTCTGTGGCTGGCTGTTTTCGACAACAACGGGGATGTGGCAGGCTCCATTTCCAAGCGTCCCAATGCCTATCCCATCCTCGAGATACTGATGGAGAAGGGAGATGAGATCTTCCAGAACGCAAGCTCTGTGGTTCTCCAAGTGGATCTCCATAAGGATATTGTCAAGCGTGTCTTCGAGCTGTCTAAAAAGTACAATGTTAAGAACTATGCTCTGGTTTCCAATATGAGCATTGCCGCAGAGCGTCGTGACTTCCTGCAGGAATTTGAATGTTTCATCTGCAACCGTCAAGAGGCAGGTCTGCTGTTCTTAGACGATTATTCCAAAACTCCCGCAGACGAGCTGCAGCAGATCCTTTCAGATAAGATCACTCGTGCAAACATAAAATCCATGGTCGTCACCTTGGGCAAGGACGGTGCTGTGTATGCGGATCGGAACGGTTTGAAGGGCTACTGCCCTGCCAGAAATGTGCAGGTTAAGGATACCACCGGTGCCGGTGATGCCTTCTGTGCAGGTGTGGTCAGCGGCATGACCTACGGAAAGACGCTGGCAGAGGCTGTAGAGATCGGCACACACTTGGCTGCTTCCGTTATTACCTCTGCAGAGAATGTATGCCCCCGCTTCCGTCCCGAAGAGCTGGGCCTGAACTACCCCGGCTGATCATTTTTTCCATAAAAACAACGCTTCCGAAGGGGAATACACCCCATCGGAAGCGTTTTTTATGCGGGATCGTTTTTTGCTTGGTGGTATTGCCGCAGATCCTCCTGCCAGAGGGCGGTGTCTTCTATACTGCGGGGGCTCATGGGGAAGTGCTCCTGTATGAATTGCACCAGATATTCGCTGGCCTTTTCTGCACCGTAGACATTCAGATGTTCCTTGTCGTAGTAATCCGTGGTAGAATCCAGTCCGATATCGTTGTAACACAGATTCATATCCAGCAGTGGGATCCCCTGCTCCTGTGCGTAGCGGTGGAGTGCCTTGGTTTGCCCCGTATATCCCTTGGGAATGTAGGGGGTCAGGAGCAAAACGACTTCACTTCCCTGCTCATGGATCAAATCAATGGTCTTCTGCAAATATTCCAGATTTTTATCACTCAGAGGGATCTCCTCTTCCTGAGAATAATCCTGCTGTGCCATCTCATTGGGGGCACTGTTGGTCAGGAACACATAGCCATGCATGGGATCGGTCTCAGAGCGATAGCTCAGGTCGAAGTCCCGAAGGCTCAGATCCTTCCAACGGGTATGATATTTCAGGAAGTTGATGTAATAATTCTCCTTCCCGTCTGCAGGATCCAGATTCTCTATCATCCCCATCTTATTCCATCCCTCCGGGAAGGGGTCAATGGCATCATGGAGGGTTCCCTCCGGGGCGGTGAAATCGTTGAGCAGATACATATAAGCTTCCAGCACCACCACATCGGGGTTCTGGGTTTCTAAGGCTTCCTTCACATAGTAATAAGTCGCCTCCACAGGCTGCTGCTGGGTCGCCAGAACATAGGAACGGAGCCCGCTGCCTTCGTAAATATGCAGGGGATCCATGGTGCAGTACATATGACTGGAACCGAAGCCAAGGAGATTGAAGCTGTTCTCCGGCTCATTGGTGAAGCCGTTGACTTTTAGGGTATAATTCCAGGAATCATACAGGGTTTTACGCTCGAAGACTAAGAAGGTATAGATCAGCAGAGAAAGCAGCAGCACAACAAATAGCAGCCGCCGCAGAATGAGGAACAGATTTTTCTTTGTCATAGCTGCCCTCCTTAGAACTGCATATAGATGAATTGTGCCACATCATAGCCGGGGCCGTAGATTCCGAAGATCAGAATGACAAAAATAGCTATGAGATACACAGGATAACGGATCAAGAAGCTCTGCTTCTCCACTCGCTGTCGTAGGAAACCCTTCTGCTGCAGCAGGGAAACCACCCAGAGCACAGCCACTGCAAGGAGGAACACCAGAAGGTCCTTGGAATCCAGTCCCAAATTGGGGAAGGGTCCACGCAGGAGGAAGAAGGGATCCAGCTGCAGGGCAATGGTTTTGAGGATATACAGAGCAGAAGAGAGCGAGGGGGCACGGAAAAAGATCCAAGAGATCACTAACAGACCGAAGGTGAAGATCTGCTGCCCCAGACGGAAAAGTCTGCTGCTTCTGTTGATCCTGCAGCGGTCATACAGCCTGTATCGGAGGTCGGAACTCAGCTCTCCGAAGATCTGGTAGCCTGCATGGAGCAGTCCCCATGCAATGAATTGCAGACCTACACCGTGCCACAGGCCACTGACTAAGAACACCACGGTCAGGTTCAGATACTTCCGTCCCGTCCCTCTCCGACTGCCGCCTAAGGGAATGTAGATGTAATCCCGGAACCAGGAGGACAGGGAGCAGTGCCATCTGCGCCAGAAGTCCTTAATGGAAACGGAAAAATAGGGATGCTTGAAGTTTTCCGCCAGCTCGATCCCCAGAACCTGAGATACCCCTCGGCAAATATCCACACAGCCGGAGAAATCTGCATAGATCTGGATGGTATACAAAACAGCGGCGATCAACAACTCCATGCCGCTGTGGGACAGGTAGCTTCCAAAAACCTGATCCACCAGTATGGCAGCCCGATCTGCAATGACCATTTTCTTGAAGAAGCCGAACAGAGCCAAACACAGACCTGCCTTTAGTCTATCAAAGGAGAAACGGTGAGGGGTAAACACCTGAGAGCCCAGCTGATCATAACGGGAGATCGGCCCCTGCATAATAATGGGGAAGTAGCTCATATAGAGGAGATATTTGCAGAAGCTTCTCTCAGGGGCATACTTCCCCTTATACACATCCACACAGTAGCTGACTGCCTGCATGGTATAGAAGGCAATGCCCAAGGGAACCAAAATAGACAGCACCGGCGCCTCTGCACCAAACAGCCCAAATACCAGATCTAAAGTGAAGTTCAGATACTTTACAAGGATCAGTAAGCCCAAATTCAGCACAAGGGACAGGATCAGCAGGAGCTTTTTTACAGAGGGCTTCGCCTTCGGCATCCACAGACTGAGGAAAAAGCTGCTCAAAGTGGTGAAGCCCAAGTAGAAGAAGGCCTTCCAACCGAAGCAAGAATAGAAGAACAGGCTTGCCAGCAGCAGGAAGTAGGGCCGCAGCTTCATGGGCAGAATGAAATACCCCAGAAAAGCCACAGTCATAAATGCCAGAAAACTCAGTGATATCAGTGACATAGGCATCTCCAATCTACATGATATAGTATGGGGCGATGGAAGGGATCACGAAGCACTGGGCTCCGCTTGCTTTGGCGGCGGCAATGCCCTCCGGGGAATCCTCGAAGATGATGGTCTGCTCCGGGGACAGGGAGAAATGCTCCATTGCCATAAGGAAGCCATCGGGAGCAGGCTTTTTCCGAGGCACCTCTGCTTGGGTCAGGATCAGTTCAAAGCAGTCCTTCCGATGGAACAGCTCTAAGATCTCATAAACACTTTTCTTGGCAGCGGTGCTGACCAGAGCAATGTGATAGGTAGGAGAAAGAGCCTCTAATAGGGAGAACAGTGCCCTGTTTTCCCGAATTTTAGGGAAGAAATCAGGGTAACAGGCGATTTTCTCTTGATGGATCCGTTCCAGCAGCTCCGGATCTGAGCCGATGATCTCCGGCAGAAAGTCTTTGTAATATCTACCGTTGCAGTGCTTGGCGAAGTATGCTTCATTCAGGGAGAAGCCGTACTTCCGCAGCACCCTTTCATAGGCGGCAAAGTTTGCGGGAACCGTATCGAACAAGGTTCCGTCCAGATCAAAAATAGCCAGTTTATTTTTCATACTCCGTTCTCTCCATATAGATCAGCGATATCATTCATAACAAGAATCATAGCAGCATAGTAGCATGGTGCAGTGTTTTCGTTCCGTCTCAGGCGGTAGGGCATAAGGCGGAGCCAGTGGATCAGTTCATGGTGGTAAATGCTGCATACCGCCTCCGGTGGAAAATGAGCTTCTAACCATTCTCGAAGCTTGCTGTAGATCTGCCTTGATTGGGGAGAATCCGGCAGCAGGAACTGGATCTTCCCCTCCTCCATATGGGTGGGGTGGCAGGTTTCTAAAAATTCATACTTTCCGTGGAGGGACTGGAGCAGCTTGGCGAAGTCAATGTAGGGACTCTTAACAGGATTGCCGGGGTTGGGATCGATGAGATAATAGGGTTTCCCTTCCTCCGGCTGGGTGTAGCAGATGATGTTCTCTAAGGTCAGATCTCCGTGAACCTCAGATCGGGGATCCTGTGCAAAGATCCGACTCAGCCGCTCCTTGCTCAGGAGGGGAAGGAGCAGAGGCAGGTTCCGATATTTCACACCGTTGATCATAATATGATCCGTCTCTGTCAGAGGTCGTAGGATCTTGCTCTGACAAATACTCCGAACATTGGCTTCCACCTTCGTTTTCACATAGTCTGCAATGGCAGTCTGAGAGACAGGCTCTCCCTCCTTGGGATAGAGCTTTTCACACAGATCCTCTAAGACCTGCTCTAAAACAGACCAGCTTTCCTCTACGGAATGGCAATATATGTACTGGAACAGCCCCATACCCGGCTTGGGGTAGCGCATATCGTAGCAGAAGGAGTCTGTTCCGTGCTTCTCCATAGAGATCTCCGGCAGAGGCAGCTTGTGGGACAGGGACTTGATCCACTGCGCCTGCTCCTCTAACTTCACCGCTGCAGTACCGAAGGCATATTTTCGGAATACCGTCTCATTATCCCGCAAGCACAGCATGGTAGTAGCATCGGAGCCGGAGGAATAGTCCCGAAGAATGGCGGCATCCGCATTCATATTCAGATATTCGTGGAGGGCTTGCCGCTGATTTCCTTCAAAATACAGATGGAGGAAGTGAAGCTGTTCCTCCGGCTTCCGATGGGGCAGCAGGAGGGAGGCTCTGCATGTGGGCTCCTTTCGGGAGTGGAGCAAAGAGCCACACAGCAGCAAGGGCAGGGGCAGAAGAATATACAGGCACAGCAGCAGCTCCGCAAAGGGCTGCAGCAATCCGGTGGTAGACAGGAAGGTGGAGCCGAATAGGGCGCTTCCGCCAAAGATCAGGCTAAAACATTCCCGCAGTCCCATAGCATAGCCCAATTGTTGCAGCGTCTTCCCAAGGAAGAAGTAGGATGCCAAATAAGCACCCCACATCAGCAGGCTGTCCAGCAGCAGCTTCCAGAAGGACACCTTGCGGAACACATCCTTAAAGGAGGAGATCAGAGACCAGAGGAAGAACAGCAGGCGGAACTGAATGGCTTCATTAAAAATAGAGCAGAAGGACAGTGCCAGCTGCTTGAAGCCCCGATTCCAGAAGATCCCCAAGAAAAACAGGATCAGGATCAGTCCCAGCATGATCCCGTAGGTCACAGTGATCCGGCGGAGGGCAGCTGTAGGCTCTGACAGCCACAGAAGCAGAAAGATCCCTGTGACACAGAGCACATCCAGACAGCGATCCACGATCACCGTTGCAGAGGCATAGCCGTAGCCGTTCTTCATTCTCCGTCCTGCAAACCATATGCGGAACAGGTCCCCCATATGGAAGGGGACGAAGAAGTTGATCAAATAGCCTGCAGACAGGGAGGTGATCAGACAGTGGGCGGGCAGAGTTTCATACACAGAGGTAAACAGTCTCCAACGGTGAGCCTTGCACAAATGTCCCAGAGTCAGCAAGCCAATGGCAAGCACCAGATACAGTCCGATCATTTTAGCAGCCTCCGCAGAAGCTCTCCTTCCTGCTCCGCCGCATAATACTCCTCGGGGGTACCGAAGGGAACATGGAAGTCTACCTGCAAGCCCCGTACCCTTCCACCGGCACGGATCAGCTCGTTATAGACTCCGCTCATGAAGAATTCCCGATAGGTGCAGCTTGTAAGGTAGCGCTCCGCAGCCTCCCGGAACTGTCCCACACTACGGAAGTAATAGGCACCGCAGATGGCATCCGAGCTGATGACCTGCTTCTCCACGGTATGGCTGACGAAGCCATCCTCCCTGTATGCCAAGAAGCTGAACTTGGGCTCCTGAGATCGGAAGGTCAGCAGAGCCCCCTCTGCCTCATTCCCTTCTTTCAGGAAGGCAGCGAGCTTTGAAGCGCCGAAGGCATGATCACAGTCATTAAACAGCACAGAGGCAGAGGGCTCTAAGCCCTCGATCCCTGCCAGACAGGTCAGCACCGCACCGGGCAGCACCTTGGGCAGCACCACGATCTGTGCCTGTGGGTAGTATTCCAATATTTTTTGATCAATAGAAAAGCGGTCAATGTGCTCCTGTAGGACCACAAAGGTGAGACTTTCTACAGCTATGCTCTTTAAAACAGACTGGGTCGCCCAATAGAAAAAGGGCTTCCCCAACAGCTCCAACAGAGGCTTAGGGCACTCAAAGCCCTTGTCAAAGAAACGGGTTCCCGCTCCTCCCATAGGCATGATCAGATGCATGAAGAGCCCTCCTTCCGTGCTATGATCTCATAACGGTATTGGATGCGGCTGTATTCCGTTTTCTTCCCGGAGAAGACAGTCTTTCTGCGGAATACATAGGTAAACAGCAGCTTGAGCATCCTCTTGGTCTGCTTCCACAGTCGGGCGTTGCTGATCTGATCCTCCTCTCGCCAGCACAGGGGGAAGAAACGGAAGGAAGATTTTGCATAGATGCCGTACAGCAGCAGGAAGACATTGAAGCTCAGATCATTGGGGAAGGGCCTATAGAACCGATCCTTCAAATAGCTTGTTTTGTAAATATTCAGTCCGGAGCCTAAATCATAGATCCGCCGTCCGGCACAGACTGAGGCAAACAGATTGAATACATGGTTGCCGAAAATGCGGAAGGAGCTGTAATTCACCAATTTAGAGCCCTTGGAGAAGCGAGAGCCTAAGAGAGAATCCAATTCTCTGTGCTCTCCCTTCTTCAGCAGGGGAACAAGATCCCCAATATCTCCCTGATCGTCTCCGTGGAGGACAACTACAAAGTCAAAGCCCTTCTCCAATCCATAGTTGAAGGCGACCTTGTGGGAGCCACCTAAGCTGTAGTTCTCCACATTACGGATCAAGGTCACGGGAATAGACAGCTCCTGCATAGCAGACTGTGCCGCCTCCAAACTATGGTCTGCGCTGCGGTTGTCCACAATGAGGACTTCTGTAAAGAGGCTTTGTTCCTCTCCCAGAGCGGCAATGCGACCCAGTACACGGGGGATCTGCTTTTCACAATTATACATAGGGATGAAGATCAAGATCTTTTCCATAATATCACCATTTCTCTGCGATCAGTCGCAGCACGAAGAAATTACACAGCATGGTCACAGGGGTAATACAGATCTTTGCCAACAGCTTGGAGTACTCTCCGAGAGCAGGAATAGAACTCAACAACGGTTCTAACCACTGTGCGAGGAAGGATACTGTGGTCAGCAGCAGAAGCTGGTAGAGCACATAGATCAGATATTTATGCCCCTTTTTCAGTCCGTCGGGACGGCAGAGGAAGGTCTTCCTGGTAGAGGCGAAGAATACGAAGGTAATGGCAGGAACGGAGCTCAGATAATTGGCTCCTGCCACCGGGAAGTCCAAGAAGCCTGTAAGCAGGGTATAGATCCCGAAGTCTATGACCCAGCCAATGCCGGAAAACAGCAGGAAGGCTCCCAGCTTCCGTAGCAGCTTATTCATAGATCTGCTCCTTCCTTCTACTCAACAGGCAGGCAAGACCAAGGAACAGCAGGAAGTAGCCCAGCAGGTAGTCTACATAGAAGTATTTCGCATAGGCAGCGGGCATGAGGGCAGTGATCAGAGCCCAATTCCCAAGTCCACACAGACTCAGCAGCATGGTCACGAAGCGTTTACGGAGCAGACCGAAGATCAAGAAAATTCCGCACAACAGCAGTGGCAGCCACTGACGATAGCTCCCATAACGGAGGAAGGTCTGCAAATCTCCCTCATAGCTGTATTGGGCAGAGGTGTAGCAGAAGCCGTTCCACTGGGAACGTAGGAAAATCAGGGGATGCTTCAGGATCAAACCCTTGACCGCATCACAGAAGGCACCACGGACAGCAAAGTCTGCCTTGGGATCTGCCAGATCCATCGCCATAGCATGGGAATAGGCAGCATCCCCCTGGACTGCGTTCATTTCTCTCAACTTTTCAAAGGGAATGTAAACATCAATGGCTTCATAGGTAGCAGGCTCAATATCTGCTTCTTCCAACCCGCTGCGGAGCATATTGGCAAGGGCATAGCCACACAAGGGTGCAGAACGAACCATCATAGAGGGCTTACTGTCATCGGCATAGGCAGCGAACTGAGGCAGAGCCAAAATCAGCAGGATCAGCACGTAGCACACAGCAGGCTTCCACAGACGGGAAAGCTGCTTCCTCACCGGCAAACGGTATGCTACGGGAATCAGGATCGCACCTGCAACTACCATATAAATGCCTTCCGTTCTCCAGTAGCTCAGGATCCCGATCACTACACTGAGGAGAAGCAGAGTCTTCCCGTCCAGCTTTTTCTGCTCCTTGTGATCGAAGAACAGCTTAGCAGCCAAGAACAGGTACAGAATGCCGTACAGGGGCAGACGGTGGGCAGAAGCACCCAGATCCATCACAAAGGGCTGCAAATAGGGGATGTACAGCAGCAGTGCCCACACAGCGGAGCTGTGCTTCCGCAGTCTCTGGGCACAGTAGCCCATAGTCAGGGAATGGAGCAGCAGCTTGATCAGAATAGGCCCCATCTCAAAGGGCAGCAGCATACCGCAGCTGATCCAGTAGCAGCCTGTGAAGTAGTTGAACCAATAGGCCATAGGATCAAGCTGCTTGGCTTGGATATAAATGTTCAGCTCGTCCCCCTGTAAATACAGAGGCAGCTTCCACAGCATCCAGCCTAACAGGATCAGGAAGTAGCTCATGGCATAGAGCAGGGTGTAACGTGAATCTCCCATGGGCTCACGGATAGCTCTGAGCAGGAAATCCGCAAACAGAAACAGCCCCACAAGCAGGATCCCCTTGCAGCCCACATAGGTAAGCAAATGGGCAGATCGGGCAACCACAAAAAACCGCCCCTCTAACAAGAAGCTTGCAAGCCAAGGGATCAGAGCAAGGAAGAAGGAGAGCTTCTTCTCCTTCCACACAGCCATAACAGATCGGATCATAAGAATTCCTCCGAAAAAAGCATAGATATGACAGTATTATACACAAAGGATAGAATAAAATCAAGCACCTAAGGACTGCCAT
>JAGBGB010000040.1 GCA_017936205.1 Oscillospiraceae bacterium | reverse complement strand
TGGCGTTACGCCATGAACACCAAAACCACCGAAAAAGATGTAATTTCTCCAAAAAACGAAACATTTTTCACAACCACCAATTCTTGGTGGTTGTCGGACGCGCAATGCGCGCCCCTACGAATGGTGCGATAAATCGGAATTCGCAGGGGGCAGGGGGAAGTTTGTGAGACCATTGGGAACAAGCGACGGTTTTTTTTCGTCTAATGGAATAAGAAGGTCTGGAATTTCTGTTTTGGAAGAAGGAGACTTTATGAAAAGAATTGTTGCACTTCTGCTGTTGTGTGCTCTGCTCCTTGTAATGGTTGGCTGTGGGAAGAAGGATGGAGACTACACGACTCAGATACGGAAGGCCCGGCAGGAGCTGATGGCATACTTTGATACTCACAAGGGAGCTCTGGCGGCGCTGTCTGAGGAGTTGCTGGGGATCCATGGGGAGGAAGATGCTCTCAGCATCAATGTGGATATGGAAAACAGACAGTTGGTGCTGTTTTCGGATCCGAAAATCTATTGGAGCGATGACCGTAGGGACTTCTCAGAGGACTTGGCTGCCCTGATCACTGCAGCGGAAATCCAACGATCTCCCATAGAGCGGATCAGCGTAGACGGTGCAGGCGCAAACTACCTCGAATCGAGCAGCTGCAGCTTTGGTTTTTCTGTACGGAATGGAGAGGACTTTATTTACAATTTTGAACTGGTATATACACAGGAGCCACAGGCAGGGGTCATGGAGCCATCCGTTGTAGAGCGCTTGGAGGATCACTGGTATTTGGCAAGCCATTATTGGTATTAAGCCCCGAGCAAAAACAAAAAGCACTGCCCTGAACTGAAGGATCAGCACAGGGCAGTGGTTACCCATTATCTATTTGCTTCGGTGGGCTCAGGCCTCGTGGACGATGGCAACGCCGTCGATGAGGTTCGCCATGACTAAGGTGCCCTGAATGGCAACCTGCCGCTCCAGCAGATCGGTCAGGATCACCATGTCCTCCTTGCATTCAATGCGGGTCACGTTGGACAGAACAATGGCTTCGGGAGAAATCTTATCCCGATATACAGTAGACAGACACATAGAGGCTCCTCCTTACTTCAGGGATGCCAATACGGCGGACAGCCGCAGGTTGCCCTTCTCGAATTCGCTGACAGCAGCCATGACCTGCTGGGCAGCGACACCGTTCCCCAGCTCCTCTAACCTCTTTGCAAGCTGTGCAAGCTCGTTGGCATGGGCGGTGTTGTGCTTGACCATATAGTCCATGAGAGCCAGAGCTTCCTGCATGGGGTCGCAGGCAGTGCAGCTTCCACAGCCGTTCTCGTGGCAGTGGGGATGGTCGTGATCGTGGTGATGATGGTCATGGTCGTGACCGTGGCTGTGTTCGTGATGATAGCAGATCATATTTATTCCTCCTAATATTAGATGGGGTAAATCGGACGATTACAGCTCTGCAGCCAGAGCTTCCAGTTGGGCGGTGCTGTCTGCGTTCAGGGCAGACAGGATGCGGACACTGTTATCGCAGAAGCTAAGATTCTTGGACTTCGCCAGCATGTCTCCCATGACCTTGGCAGCTCTGGGAGCCCAGGATCCGTTCTCCATGAAGGCTACGGTACGGTTCTGATAATTCCGCTCCGTCAGATGCTCAATGTAGTTACGCATATGGGGGAAAATCTCTCCGGTGTAGGTGGTGGTAGCCAGTACCAGCTTGCTGTAACGGAAGGCATCGGCGACCGCCTGTGCCAGATCGCAGCGAGCCAGATCGTGAACCACAACGGTAGATCCCTTCTGCCGCAGCTTCTCTGCAAGGAGCTCAACTGCCTTCTTGGTGTTGCCGTAAATGGAGGTGTAGGCGATGACAATGCCCTCATCCTCTACGGCATAGGATGCCCAAGTCAGGTATTTCTGTACATAGTGGCTCAGATCCTCACGGAGAATGGGCCCGTGGGTGGCGCAGATGATCTGAATGTCCAGCTCCGCAGCCTTCTTCAGCAGGCTGGTGGCTTGGACACCGTACTTGCCGACAATGCCGATATAGTAGCGGCGAGCCTCGTCGTCCCAAGGCTCCTCTGCATCTAAAGCACCAAACTTGCCGAAGGCATCGGCAGAGAACAGGACCTTCTCGGTGGGTTCGTAGCTGACCATGACCTCGGGCCAGTGAACCATGGGAGCAGTGACGAAGCACAGGCTGTGCTTACCCAGAGACAGGCTGCTGCCATTGTCTACAATGAGCCGTTCCCCGCTCAGCTGTCCGGGGAAGAAGTTGTCCATCATGGCAAATGCCTTTGCATTGGATACGATCACAGCCTCAGGGTAAACCTCCATGAAGCGGGCGATGTTCCCCGCATGATCCGGCTCCATGTGATGGATCACCAGATAGTCAGGCTTCCGCCCCTCCAGAACCTTGCTCAGATTCTCCAACCATTCTGCATCAAAGCCACGGTCTACGGTATCCAGAACGGCAATCTTCTCATCCATGATCACATAGGAATTATAAGCCATGCCATTGGGAACACGGTACTGACCCTCGAACAGGTCTACCTGATGGTCATTGACACCGATATAGAGAATATCATTCGTGATCTTCATAACTTGCACTCCTTATAGGTATTTTATATGTATTAGGTCAAATATATGCTCCTGAGAGGAGCTGAGAAGGGATCGTCCGCCCTTCCTCCTTATCCTTACTCATTATAACACAGAATTTCCAAAAAATCAACATAAAAATAAGAATTATTATCAAAATATTCCACAATGTCCAAATAATGTCATCCCAAGGATCGCCTAACCTTCAACTGCATAACTCCTCCTCCATTTGTGTTTCAGATTCCGATTCAGGCTATAACCTTTCATAAGCAAACCGCTATATAGCAAGGCCTTCAGCAAAAATCATGCGCTGTAGGGGCGAAGCTGTGTCTTCGCCCGTGGCACTACGATTTTGTACCATACTCAAAAAGAACGATGC
>JAGBGB010000039.1 GCA_017936205.1 Oscillospiraceae bacterium | reverse complement strand
CAGATCTCCCCACGATCCTCGTACACCACTATATAGTATACCATATTTTTTGGAAAATGTACACTATTTTTTCAAAACAAGAAAAATACAGTGGAAAAAGCAGAAAATATCTGGTATAATAAAGGTGTATATCCACGGAAAGGAGGAGCCCTTCTTGAAACGAAAATTACGGCGGAATACTCTGCCTAATGTTATATATTTCTTCCCGGCTCTGATCCTGTTCACTCTTGCAGCCTTCCTGCTGAGGCAGCCGATTCTGGGTCTGTGTGAATTGGCTGTGACCGTTGGTCTGTATGCCCTGCTGCAGGCTCGCAGCATCCGCAGACGGAAGGCACTGACCGAGTACATCCAAGCCAATAATGCCGTGCTGGAAAAAATGAAGGACGGTGAAGTCCCCTTCCCTGTAGCCATGGTGCATTTAGAGAGCTTAGAGCTCCACTGGTATAACCGAGCTTTCGGAAAGCTCCTGCAGCTGCCCGGTCAGATGGATCCTTATAAGCTGAGAGAGCTCCTGCCTGAGTTGGATCTGGAATGGCTGAAGATGGGTATGACCGAGGCTCCCGAGGAGCTGCAATTCCGAGGCCTTCGCTTCCAGGTCACAGGCTCCCTGCTACCGGATGTGGATGCGAAGAATGATCTGCTCTTCGGCATGATCTACTTCAGAGATCAGACAGAGCTGCTGCAGGTTCGGGATGAGTACATCCGCTCCCGCCCCCTGGTTGCTATAGTGGTGGTGGACAATTTCGATGAGCTTGCCAACACTCTGTCCGATGCGGAAACTGCCGGACTCACTGCTCAGATCAACACCAAGATCAACGAGTGGGCAGAAGCCAACAACGGACTTGTACGGAAAATGGAGCGGAACCGCTTCTTCCTGCTCTTTGAGGTGCGAGATCTGGCGGCTATGTCCGAGCGGAAGTTTGAACTGCTGGAGAGTATACGCACCATTCAGACCTCCAACGGTCTGAATCCCACCGTGTCCATCGGTTTGGGCAAGGACGGTGTGGACTTCCGTGAGAATTATAAATTTGCTGCCCTGTCCATCGATATGGCTCTGTCCAGAGGTGGAGACCAGGCAGTTCTGAAGGATCGGAATGATTTCGCCTTCTTCGGAGGCAGGAACAATCACTCCGATCGTCACAGCAAGGTTCGTTCCCGTACTGCTGCACGGAATCTGGCGGCTCTGATCGCAGAATCCAGCCGTGTCTTCATTATGGGGCATAAAATGGCGGATCTGGATGCCTTAGGTGCTGCCGCAGGTGTGTACTGCCTGTGCAGGAAGCTGGGCAAGAGGGCAAACATCGTTATGGATGTGAATGCCAATGCAGCCCAGTCCCTCCTGTCTCGTCTGAGAGCCTTGCCGGAGTATGAGGGCTGCTTCATAAACGGTCAGGATGCTCTGGTCGAAGTAGATCCTAAGAGCTACTTGATCGTTGTGGATACCAACCGCCCCGATCAGGTAGAGTGCAAGCCTCTGCTGGAATCCCTGCGGAGAGTTGCTATCATTGACCACCACCGTCGAGCAGCGGACTATATTGAGGGAGCTGCCCCCAATATGCACGAGCCCAGAGCCTCCTCTGCTTCGGAGTTAGTGGCAGAGCTGCTGCAGTACACCGTGGAGGCAGATGACATTCTCCAGGAGGAAGCGATGGCTCTGCTGGCAGGCATCGCACTGGATACCAAGCACTTCGGTGTCCGTACCAACAGCTACACCTTCGAGGCTGCTGCCTTCCTGCGGCGGCTGGGCGCAGATCCCGTTGAGGTCAAGAAGCTGTTCCAGAACGACCTATCCTCTACGGTGGCTCGCTACAGGATCATACAGAACGCTAAGCAGTATCCCCACAAGATCGCCATTGCCGCACTGGATTATACCGTCACACGAACTCTTGCGGCACAGGCGGCAGATGAGCTGCTGAATATTTCCGGGATTGAGGCATCCTTTGTCCTCTATCCGCAGGAGGATCAAACCATTATTTCTGCCCGCTCCATCGGAGAGGCAAATGTACAGGTCATTCTGGAGGCCTTGGGCGGTGGCGGCAATGCCGCAACAGCCGGTGCTCAGGTGAAGAACCGCAGTGTTCTCGGGGCGCTGGATGATCTGACTCGTTCCATTGACAAATTTTTTGAACCATAGGAGGGTAATTCCATGAAGGTTATCTTATTACAGGATGTGAAGGGCAAGGGCAAGAAGGGACAGATGCTTGAGGTCTCCGACGGCTATGCCAGAAATTATATGCTCCCCCGTAAGCTGGCAGTAGAAGCCACTGCGGACAGCATCAACACCATGCGTATGACAGACAAAGCCAATCAGGAGAAGCGCCAGAAGGAGCGGGAGGAGGCCTTTGCTACCTCCAACAAGCTCAAGGCCATTACTGTGGTTGTGAAGGCAAAGGGCGGCGGAGCCGGCAGACTCTTCGGCTCCATTACCACTCAGGAGATCGCGGATGCCCTGCAGAAGAACCACGGCATCACGCTGGATAAGCGGAAGATCGTCCTGAACGAGACCATTAAGACTGTAGGCACCTACACCGTCAAGTGCAAGCTGGGCTATGAGATCAATGCTGACCTGAAGGTCAAGATCGAAGAGCTGTAAGCCTATGGAAGAGCTCCTTTCCCGTCAGGTCCCACATTCGCCGGAGGCTGAGCAATCGGTTCTTGGCTCCATGCTGATTGACAGTCGCTGTGTCAATGATGTGATCGGCCTGCTCCGCCCCACGGATTTCTTTATCCAGATCAATCGGGACATTTACGAAACCATTTACGAAATGTTCAGCTTCTCTCAGACCATCGACCCTGTGACGGTGCTGAACAAAATGCGTGAACGGGGTGTGTTTGACGAAAAGACCACCTCCAAATATCTCATGGAGCTCATGGAGATCACGCCTACTGCAGCCAATGTGGTCCGCTATGCCCAGATTGTACGGGACCAGTCCCTGCTGCGCAGCCTTTCCACCGCTGCTGCGGAGATCACGGAAATCGTTCGTGAGGGTGTGGGCACGGCGCAGGATATTCTGGAAGCCGCAGAGAAGAAGATCTACGCCATCCGTCGGGGCAATACCAATGAATCTCTGGAGCACATCGGCACCATTATTCTCAAGGTTTTTGACCGTCTGACAGAACTCAGTGAGTCCGACAGCGATATTTCCGGTCTGTCCACAGGGCTCCATGACCTGGATAAGTTCATTAACGGCTTGAATAAGTCCGACCTGATGCTGCTGGCTGCCCGTCCCGCTATGGGCAAGACCTCTTTAGCTCTGAACATCGCCCTGAATGTGGCGAAGAAATATCCCAAGAAGACTGTTGCCTTCTTCTCTCTGGAAATGTCCAAGGAGCAGCTTGTAACCAGATTGCTGTCAAACGAGAGCTTTGTAGACAACAAGAAGCTGACTACGGGACAGCTGACCGTTGACGAATGGACCAAGATCGGCATTGCCTCCTCTGCTCTGTCTCAGACAGATATTCGGGTAGACGATAATCCCTCTCTGTCCGTTGCGGAAATGAATGCAAAGTGCCGACGGATCGATAATCTGGGGCTGGTTGTCATTGACTACTTACAGCTGATGACCTCCGCCGGCACCAAGACGGCTGCCAATGAGAACCGTCAGCAGATCGTTTCTGACATTTCCCGTTCCTTAAAAATCATGGCAAAGGAGCTGAATGTGCCCATCCTCTGCCTGTCCCAGCTGTCCCGTGCAAACGAGAGCCGTCAGGATAAGCGGCCCATGCTGTCCGACCTCCGTGAATCCGGTGCCATCGAGCAGGACGCAGACGAGGTGCTGTTCATCTACCGTGATGACTATTATAACAAAAACTCCGAGGAACAAAATGTCGCAGAAGTGATCGTAGCAAAGAATCGTCACGGCGAAGTGGGCACAGTGAAGCTCCAGTGGCTGCCCCAGTTCACCACCTTTGCCGATAGGGAATGGAAGCACAATGAAGGCTGAGTTTCTGTCCTATTGTAGAGAGGAACAGCTGTTTGTACCGGGAGACACTGTGATCTGTGCAGTTTCCGGCGGTGCAGACTCTGTTGCCCTGCTCCACCTCCTGCATGACTTACAGTCGGAACTGCAGATCAGCTTGAGGGCGGCACATTTTAACCATAAGCTCCGTGGGGAGGAATCGGACGGAGATGAGGCATTTGTAAGGGAGCTCTGTGGACAATGGCAGATCCCCCTGTTCCTTGGATCCGCAGATGTTTCAGCCTATGGTCGAGCACATCAGATGGGCACAGAGGAGGCTGCGCGGCAGTGCCGCTATGATTTCTTCCGCAGCTTAGATGGAAAAGTCGCTACTGCCCACAATGCAGAGGACCATTTAGAAACCGTGCTTATGCACCTGCTTCGCGGCAGCGGCTTGAGAGGGCTCTGCGGCATTCCTCCCCAAAGGGGGAGCGTCGTCCGTCCTCTGCTCTGGGCAGGGAGAGAGCAGATCCGCTCTTATTTGGAGCAGCAGGGTCTGCCCCATCGGGAGGATAGTTCCAACCGATCCCTGCGCTATACCCGTAACCGTCTTCGCCATGAGGTGCTGCCTTTGTTGGAGAAGGAGAATCCTCGGCTTGCTTCAAGAGTGCTGAAGCAGAGCAGCCTGTTACGCAGGGAGGATCAACTTTTAGATGAGTTGGCAGGGGAGTACCTGCAAGGTCACTCCGAGGGTGGAGTTCTCATTGCTCCGCTGCTATCTGCCCCCGATCCCCTGCAGAAGCGAGCCCTGCGGCAGCTGCTGGGGGAGTATTTAGAGCAGGATGTGGCTCTGGTGCATATTGAGGCGCTGCAGCAGCTTCTGCGGAATCCTCAGCCCTCTGCTTGTGTTAGCCTGCCCTGTGGCTTGACTGCCCAACGCTGCTATGAGCGACTGGAGATCCTCCGTCAGGGGGCGGTGAGCTTTCCTGAAACGGTGCTGAATGTCCCCGGTGAAACGGTGATCCCCGACTGCGGCTGGAAAATCTCCTGTAATCTTAAAAAAAATTTCACAAAAATGACAAATACCCCTTTCCATTTTGCTATAAAATATGATATGATATGGCAGCATGGTCTTTCAGCCCGTTCCAGGCAGGTGGGAGATCGCCTCCCAACAGCAGACGGACATAGTAAGAGTCTGAAGAAGCTTATGATCGAGCGTAGGATCCCTCGGAAGGATCGGGAGTTGCTTCCCGTCCTCGTGTCGGGAGATCGGATCCTTGCGGTGGCAGGTCTGGCTGTGGCAGCTGACTGTCAGGCGCAAGAGGGACAGGATGCCTTGATCATTCATATACAGAGAGGAGAAACCCTATGATCAACGATATTAGCCGTGTTCTACTTACCGAGGAGCAGATCCGCAGCCGCGTTGCCCAGTTGGGCGAGGAGCTGGCGAAGGATTACGAGGGCAAGACCCCAATCTTCGTGGGAATTCTCAAGGGTGCCATTACCTTCTTCTCCGATGTGGTCAGAGCTACCCCCATTCCCTGTGAGTATGACTTTATGGCTGTGTCTTCCTACGGAGCTGCCACCATTTCCTCCGGTAAGATCGACCTGATCAAGGATCTGGGCACGGATATCAAGGGTCGCCATGTGGTGATCTTAGAGGATATTCTGGATACCGGTCATACTTTGAAGTTCGTTACCGAGCTCCTGGCACAGAGGGAGCCCGCATCGGTGAAGCTCTGTGTCCTTCTGGATAAGCCTGAGCGTCGGGAGGTTCCCATTTATGCAGACTACATCGGCTTTACCATTCCCAATGAATTCGTGGTAGGCTATGGTCTGGACTACAACGAGGTTTATCGCAACATTCCTTTTGTAGGCGTATTGGATCCCAAGGTCTACAAGAAGTAAGCGATCCCTATATTATATTGTATAAAGGAGAAGCCCATTGAATCAGCCAAGCAAACGATTTAATTTCTTCCTTTATGCCCTGATAGCTCTGGCTATGATCCTGTTGCTGAGCAGTATGCTCAAGGAGCCTGAGCTTCCCACCCTGAGCTACTCTGAGGTGCATCAGCAGTTTACTGCCGAGAATGTTAAGAGCTTCCAGTGGAAGGACGGCATTCTGATCTTAGAGCTGCATAAGGAACCGGAAAGCACCAGAGAGGATCTGAAGGGCGTAACCAAGGTCTGCCACGAGCTGGCAGATGCAAAAATGTTCGCAGAGGAGCTCCACGAGCTGTATGAGGCACAGCTTGCCTCCGGCATTATTGAGAGCTATAACTTTAACCCCGTAGCCCCCACTCCGTGGTATTTGGAGATCCTTCCTTATATTCTGGTCATGGTTGTGCTGCTGGTAGTCATGTACTTCCTCTTCGGCCGTATGAGCGGTGGCGGGAATCAGGCTGCCAAGTTTAGCCACGCCGCTACCCGAGTGGGCACAGGGAAGAACAAGGTCACCTTCGATGATGTTGCAGGTGCAGATGAGGAGAAAGCAGAGTTAGAGGAGATCGTCGACTTCCTCCGTAACCCGGAGAAATACCGTGCTCTGGGTGCCAAGATCCCCAAGGGTGTTCTGCTGGTTGGCCCTCCGGGCACCGGTAAGACCCTCCTTGCTAAGGCTGTTGCAGGAGAAGCGGATGTGCAGTTCCTGTCTATTTCCGGTTCCGACTTCGTGGAGCTGTATGTAGGTGTAGGTGCCGGTCGTGTCCGTGACCTCTTCGAGCAGGCAAAGAAGCTCAGCCCCTGTATCGTATTCATTGACGAGATCGATGCCGTAGGCCGCCGTCGCGGTGCAGGTATGGGTGGCGGACATGATGAGCGAGAGCAGACCCTGAACCAGCTGTTGGTCGAGATGGACGGCTTTGTTGCCAATGAGGGCGTCATTGTCCTTGCTGCTACCAACCGCCATGATATTCTGGATCCCGCCCTCCTCCGTCCCGGCCGCTTCGATCGTCAGATCTATGTCAGCGCCCCGGATCAGAAGGGCCGTGAAGAGATCCTCCGCATCCACGCAAGGAACAAGAGCCTTGCTGAGGATGTAGACCTGAAGGTCGTTGCCCAAGGTACCGTCGGCTTTACCGGTGCAGATTTGGAGAACCTGCTTAACGAAGCAGCTCTCCTTTCCGCACGGAAGAATTGCCCCGTCATTACCATGGCTGCCATTGAGGATGCCATTCTCAAGGTCATTGCCGGTCCTGAGAAGCGTAGCCGCATCGTTCTGGAAGAAGACCGCCGCATTACCGCCTATCACGAGGCAGGCCATGCCATTGCCACCCACTTCCTGCCTACGCAGGATCCGGTCCATGCCATTACCATTGTGCAGAGAGGTCGGGCTTTAGGTATGACCATCCACTTGCCGGAGCAGGATCGTTCCCACTACTCCCGGAATCAGATGCGGGAGGAGCTGGTAGTCCTCTTAGGCGGTCGAGTGGCAGAGGCTCTGGAGTTTGATGACATTACCACAGGTGCTTCCAGTGACCTGAAGCGAGCTGCCTCCATTGCTCGGAGCATGATCGCACGCTTCGGCATGAGTGACAGCATCGGAGCTGTTTCCTTCGAGAACGACGACGAAATTTTCGTAGGCAGAGATTACGAACGGACAAAGTCTTATTCCGAAGAGACCGCCGCCCAGATCGACCGTGAAATGAAGGTCGTCATCGGAGATGCCTACCGCCGCTGCGAAGAAATTCTGAAGGCACATTATGACAAGCTCCATGAGGTAGCACAGTTCCTTCTGGAACACGAGAATATGTCTCGTAAGCAGTTCGAGGCATGTATGAACAACGAGCCCATCCCCACAGAATAAGAAAGTTGATCCTTTGAAGGATAAAGCATTCGGGTCACCTACCCAATGAATCCCATAACAAAAAAGGAGAAGCGTACTATGAAAAAAGCTTGGAAAATCGGCATTGCCGCTGCCGCATTCGTTGCGGGTCTGATCCCCTTCTACCGCAAGGAGGACAAGGAAACCGGTGCTTCCGTTCAACAGGCACTGTTCTGGTGCCGCAGCAAAAAGCCCGGCGGAGAGACCTCCCTCTCTATCGGTCTGCACTTAGGTCTTATGCCTCTGCCCGGAGCAGATGAAGAGGACACAGAAGCTCTTGCTGAAGAAATTGCAGAAGAAGTTACCGACACCGTAGAAGAAGCTCTCCCCGAGATCGAGGAGATCCCTGCGGAAGTGCTGTAAGCAACTCCCGGGAGACCCTCCCACCCCTAACATCCAACTGCATACTCAGCCTCCCTCTGCCAAATCAGAGGGAGGCTGAGAAGAACAACTCATATGCGCCTGTAGCTCAGCAGGATAGAGCGGCCGCCTCCTAAGCGGCAGGTCGGGGGTTCGAATCCCTTCAGGCGTGCCAAAAAGAGTGCCGAAAGCCACAATTTCAAGTGGTTTTCGGCACTTTTTTGTTATATTTCAGATTTTCGCTTTTATACTACTTTCTAATCAAACAGTTTAAATAGAAAGTAGTGTGAGAATGTAGTCTTTATATTGTGAGGCATCCATGCCGCCTCTTAACGCATCACAGCTCGCCCACAGGGAACTGTATAATTCACTTTTCCTTACAGCCATTTTCTTTTCCTCTTTCCATTATTTATTCCAGCTTGTAGTTTCGGAACTCCAGTTGATGAGTAGTTCATCTTCCGTTACAATCGCTTCCCAAACCGGCAGCAGGAAGAATTTGATGCCTTTCATTACATCTGCAAAGGCCATGTCTGGATTTCCGAGTGTTTTGAGGAAGTAGCGCCACTTTACCTGCATATCTTCATCCTCCGCAAGGGCGAGGACGCGGGCGAAGCTATCCTTTTCATATGCTGTGCCACGGTTTTGCAGGGTCTCCTGGATTGCTGTCTGTAACTTCATGCCATCGAAGTCAAAGGATCGGGACAGATAATAAATATCGTAAAAGTCCTTCATGCGGCCGGTCAGCTCAAAGCGCTGTAGGATAGCATCAAACTTTTCGGCAATGGTGCTTTCCAGGGAATAGGTCAAGATTTCGGGCTTATCGTAACCCTCAAGCTGTGTCAGAATATTTCGGCGCTCGGCGCTCGGTACGATCACGTCGCCAACGCCAATATCAACATTAAAGGGCACGCGAACATTCTTTATGTATCCGGTGATCTGCGTGCTAACACCATGGTATTTGCGCTGCACTGCAATCGGTTCGGTTTTGCCGGCTTTGAATGTCACAAAGTCATTGCCTGTATCTACTGCCAGAATTTCATCTATGATTTCATCCATGCGGGCGAGATCGTTATTGAGGCCACGCATCAGAAAATCTACGTCCACTGTAGCTCTACTCTCAAAGTTGGTCAGGGTGTAAATGAACAGATCGCCCTTAAGCACGAAATTCTCTGCGTACTTAGAGCCTGCCAACCGGCGCAGAAATTCCTCCTGGAAAAATAGCTGCAGACACTGCTGATAGCTGATGCCGGATGATTTCGCTTTGTTTTTCAGTTTTGTCAGAACGGATGCCGCCATATCTGCCATCAAAGCCACACTCCTATCAAATCTTTTGCCAGCTTCTTCACACGCAGAGGACCGGCATATTCCATCAGCTTCGGGATGCTCTTTTCCGGATCTGCGATATATTTCTGAATTGCTTTGTTGAATATCTCTTTGTCCATCTTATTGCGATAGCGCAGGCAATCGCAAATCAAACGCTCCTTATCATAGATACGAATGGCATGACCATCCATGATTCCGGTTGTCAGACCCAATTCCAGTACAGCTGGCTCCACGTAATACGGTTTTACGAAGGGGTAGTCAATTTTAAATCGGGATTTGCCGGAGTCTTTGCTGACTGCCAAGTGCCAGTCGCCCGGAGTACGATCGCTATAACCGTAATAGCGTAGCGCTGTGTCCATGCAGAGTATGGCATCAGGGAACAGGCGAATCACGGTTCCCACTTCGCTGAAGTCGTCCGGGTTGATCCACTGATAATAGCCTCTGCGGATTTTTTCCACATAACCGTCTGCGATCAGCTTTTCACGTTGCGGATAGAATATCTTTTCCTCTGCAAGCTGCGTGGTGCGCATCATGCCGCCGTACTTATCGAATATGCTCTTATAATATTGGACATCGTGCATAGCTCACAGTCCTTTCTAAATTCAATCTGATTGACCGCTAAAGCGGATGTTTTTGTATTATCTATTATAGCCAAAGTGTGTCGAATAGTCAATACAATTTTGAAAACAAATCTGCTTTCGAGCGAATATTTTAAAAATCACTTTAGAGTTATTATATTTCGATCGTAGAAACAGAAAAAGACGCGGGTGACGCGTCTTCGAAATAGTAGTTTCGTTCTGTTTTGAATAAATGGTGCCATTTTTGGCACCCTGCGTGGTGCCACGGGACCAGGACTTTCTATAAAATCTGCGAAAGTTACGGAAAGTAGCTTGGTTTTGACCCTAAAATCCCGAAAAATACGGATTTTATCTGCTAATTTGCGCAGGCGTATGTTCCATCCATAGACTTTTTGCGAAATTGTCACGATTCATACAGTGAGTATGATTTTTGCGATCATTGACTTTTAATCCTTATGCATTATAGCAAAACAATATTTTTACAAGGTCATATAAAGGACGCTTGGTTTTGAGGGGATGAACAAAACCGATTGAATACACGAAAGATGCGACTTCCAAAGATGCCTTCGGATTCCAAACCAACTTTGCGGAAATATCGCCGTATTCACATTGCTCCGAATCAGCAATGTATTTTAGGTGTTTGTTGATTACTTCAATCTGCGGATCGCAATCATAATTTCTTAACGAAACAATCGCAATGCGGCATTTTTTGTTTTGCGACTTGATGTATCCGATGAGTTCTCGATATTTATTATCAAACTCGACAGGGCTTTCAGCAAAGAAATCCATATCTGTTTCTCCGATATGTAACAGAATCGTTTCGGGAGAAAGCGCATCTACGGTTTCTTTATATACACTCAAAGCGTCCTTTACGGAAATACTTTCAAAACTGCGGTTATAGACCTTTGATTCTACAGCAAATGCCTGACGCAGTTCACCAGTG
>JAGBGB010000007.1 GCA_017936205.1 Oscillospiraceae bacterium | reverse complement strand
CCCTTGTAATTGACAGGATTGAAGACGAACTTCAGAGCCACCTTGGATTCCAGATCCAGTGCTTTGCCTGCCCATGTAATGGGAGCATTGGCTACATCATTCAAAACCTTGTTCGTGTTGCCGAAGGTCACAGCCTCCATATCAGACAGGTATGACTTGTGTGCAGAGGTCATATTGGCATCTGCAAGGGCATCTGTGCGGTAGCTCTTGAAGATCTGTGCCTTCGCACCATAGCGGAGCAGGTCTGCACAAAGAACCTTTAATGACTCAGGTCTATCGGGATTGTTCATCTGAGAATAGGCGTAGCTTGCAATGCTGTATTCATCCACGGGGGAGCAATAAGGCTGCCCGTCCTTCATTCCGTAGAGCACAGAGGAGATCCTGTCGTTCATCTGTACGGCAGTCAGTCCGTTGAGGGTGAAGTAACAGTAGTTCCCATTTAGCACAGGCTCTATGCGGAGGGTGCTTGTTCCTGTCTGACGATTTCCCTCATAGCAGTCTACCGTGCTTTCCACATATACTGTGCTCATGTCGAATCCCTCTAAAAGACTCTTGGATACCAGAAGGTTCACAGAAATATCACTTGCCAGATTCAAGCTGTGATTCAGCTTCAAATTTGTATCCTCCACAGGCTCCTTGACCTCGGGCTCACCACAGATGCAGTAGCCCTCCTTGTAGCTGTGAGCAGTCTCTGTGGAAAAGTCGCAGTTCTTGCAAGTGACCAAATGGAGCAGCCCATTGACCTTGGTATAGCTGTAGCTGTGACCTGTTGCGGGAACGGTCTGCTGTGCGACCAGAACAGCCTTGCAGAGGGCGCAATGTTTGCCGGCCGTCTTACCTGCGGTGGTACAGGTGGGGGCAATGGCATCGGTGGTGACGGCCTTGCGGGCGTGCTGCCATAGGAGAATGGGAAAGCCCTGATTGTATCGTGGGCAGTCTGCTGTGTAGGAGGAGCCCAAAACAGAGACATATGTCCGCAGCTTGTCTGCCGACTGTGAGGAAGAGTTGGTGATCACCAGGCTGCCCTGATATCCTACAAGGGAACAGGGGCTTACACAGTAGCTGTTGTGGATGGAGCAGCTTACTGCCGCAGCATGTACATTGCCCAAGATACCGTATGGAACGCTCCCTGTACAATAGGAATTTCTGACAGCAATCTCCTTACAGTCGCTTGAGATATTTCCGAGAATGCCGGCTCCCGTAACGGTTGCAGCCAGCGTGCCGGTATAGTAGCAGTCTACGATCTCGCAATTCTGTCCTCCGACCATGCCCAGAATGCCGCCTACTCCACTGTAGCCGGAAATGGCAGCTGTGTTGTAGCACTGGTGGATCTTGGTGCCGGTATAGGCATAGCCTACAAGACCTGCACCTGTTTTTCCGTGGATGACGGACTTCTCAAGACCGAGGTTTCGGATCGTTGCACCTCGTACATAGCCCAATAGACCTACAAAGCTATGACCGGAGCTGATCTTGAGGTTGGAAACGATGTGTCCCTTCCCATCCAAGGTGCCACGGAAGGTGATCCCTGTTGAGCCATCTCCACGGTTGCCTCCAATGGGAGTCCATTCATGTAGCTTCAGGTCAATATCCCTCCCAAGGGTCACGACCTTTCCGATAAAGCTATCTGCACCGCTGTTTACTTGATAGGCGAGAAAACGGAGTTGGGCTTCTGTAGTGATCACATAGTCCTCAGGTAGGCTCACATCACACTGACGGTTCAGAACAGGGTATCCGTCATTTTCCCATTCACAATCATAAATAAAACTGCCACCCAGTTGCACAGCGTAGGAAACCAGGGCGGCTTCTGTGATGGTCAAGCAGTCTGTGTAGCTGTCAATGCTGCCTGACCGGATGGCAGTGCCCTTCAGCGCCCCTGTTGCATAACAGTTTCGGAGCTCTAAAGCTGTGACGGCATAGACTCCCTCGGTGGAATAGAAGCCCAGCATACCTGTAAAGCCTTCTTCACCACGGAGCTTCCCTGTGTAGTAGCAGTTTTCCATGGTCAAGGTGGACTTGCTGCTGACATAGCCCAGAAGACCGCCACAATAGCGAGTGCTTTTGACCTTGCCGTTATGATAGGAATTTGCGATACGGATGCTTCCTGAAACCTGTGCACACAGACCGCCTGCATCCGCACCGGATGATACTGCGTCACCCCGAGTGAAGCAGTCCTCTATCGTGGTGTTGATCCCTAAAGCATCTAAACAGGCAGTCTTTGTTCCACCATAGACCTTGCAGCGATCCACACCCAAATTTCGAATGGTGGCATTCATAGTAGCTCCGAACAGACCTACATAATGCTTGCCGGGCGCATAGATCAGCAGGTTCCGTATTTCATGACTACAGCCATCAAAGATGCCTGAAAAGAAGCATCCGCGGTCAGACGGATCGTTGGAACCGCCGCCGATGGGCAGGAAGGTTCTGCTCCGCAGGTCAATATCCTTCATGAGTTTAACGGTCTTCCCGGAGAAATCGCTCCCGTTGTTGACCATTTCTGCAAACAGGAAAAGCTGGTCGGCAGTGTAGATTTCATAGTCTCCCTTGCTGTTGTTGGGTAGGCTTGTGCCCTCTGCATAGGGGGACAGAAGGGTAGAGAGCATCTCGATAGAAACATTCGGCAAGCTCTTAGTTTTGTCGATCTCAGAGAGAATTGGGGTGAAAATGACCTCAATGTCTGTGCTGTTGACATTTGTTAGGTGGATGGTCAATTTCTGATAAGAGGAATTGTCTGCCTGTCCGCTTGGATTCGGAGAGGTCGGCAGTGGAGCCGCATCCATTACCGAGAAGGTTGCCGGGGCAGGGCAGACGAGCTGTGCTATAAGGGTCTTTCCATTCTGCATCAGTTTGGCGGTTTTCCGATCCTCGGAAAGCTGGATCTTGGCTTTCGTATGGGCGAACCAATAAATCTCGGAGTTTTTCGTACAGCGGATCTCATCACGGAGCAGCACACGGCTGCGGTTGTCGAATAGAGCCAGTCCACGTTGTACGGTACTTCCGCTGTAATGGTTGTCATATGCGCTTGTCATGTCGACAAGGGCATAGCCTCCGTCATATGCGGAGGAATACTCCGTGATTTGGCAATCGGCATCTGCATCCTGACCGCCGTAATTGCTATGGGAGTTTGGGGCTTGGGGATTGATCAGCAGGGTGTTCTGTCCCTCGGCTCGTTTGCGATAGTAGGTCCAACGGCTTGCAGCTTCTTCATAGGTGAAGTAGCCGGAGGCTTCGTAATCGCCTTTACCCAGATCCTCAAACCAACGGATGCCCATGGCATCCAGAACAAAGGTTCCGGCGTCCATATCACTGTGATACAGGTTGTGTTTGCCACCCTTTATGGCGGCATAGAGCTCCTTGCCGTCAGAGAGAGTCCCTCGGAAGGAGGCATAGCTTTCATAGTCCTCGGAATTGAGGAAATAGTCCTTCTGTGCCTCTTCTTGGGTATAGCCCTCTATATAGGAGGAATCATACCATAACATGGAGAGGAAGTGATCCTTCATGTAAGCATTGCGGTAGACTGCTGCTGTTTTGGACCTCTGCCACAGGTACAGCTCCGGCAGATCGTATTGATTGGCAAACCAGTATAGGAAGGGACCACTGTAAACAGCAGGCTGACAGTCACCGTGGTTGAAGGTCGCTACATCGCTGCTCATGGCAGGGAGGTATTTGGCAGCCTCCAACAGTCCTTCTTCTTTGCTGAGGTCGAAATCTGTGCCCAGAACACAGTTAAGATTGTCCAGCATCATGGTCAGGGAGATCATCACCGCACGGTAGTAGCCTCCGCCCTCCACAAAGGCACCGCCGGGAGCAAGATAGGGAATATAATTCCTAACACTGGACACTCCCTGTGCCAGAAGCTCGCTACAGGCTTCGGGATAGTCCTCTATGATCGCCAAGGCAGCAATGGAGGCAAGACCGTATGTCCATGGGTTAATGTTGCAGTAGGTGTTGACCCACCAATACTTAGTGGTCAAGAGCTTGTGGATCACGTAGGTATAGATCCCCTCGGAAATGGTCTCCCTGTCAGTCTGTGACATGTAGTCGTACAGCCAGTCATAACCGATGCCCAAGCCGTAGGCAGCTAAGGCAATGATCAGACAGTTGGTATCCTTTGTCCATGTTTCGTGAGATACAACAGCAAGCATCTCCATAACAGCCTGATCTGCAAAACGGCGTTCCCCGCTGAGACGATAAAGGAAAGAAAGATTGATGATGCGGTCGCTGGCGGTTTTGGCATAGCTGTACATTGCGGAATAGTCCGCAAGAGGGGTGCGTAGGATCCATTCGCCGTAGTCATAGATACCCTCATACCATGTGCGCATATAGGGATCGCCTTCACACAGCTTGCGGATCTTCTCAAATTTGGCACTATCTGCCAGAATTCTGGGGTGCTGTCCTCGGGAACGCAGGTTGAAAACGTCCAAGATGTCTTTGGCGCTCGGATCAACTGTCGCAGTTGTGGTGGCACTTGCTTGAGTCATAACCGAGGGAACAAGCTGCAGCAGTATTGCAGCAAGCAAAAGCAGGGAAAGCAATCTCCGAAACATAGAAAAGCTCCTTTCGAAATATCGCTGATAACACAGATGTTTGCCCCCTGTGATAGAGAAGCGTTCCTTGTGATAATGACAATGTGCTAATGTGTTTCCCATTGGCTGCGGAGAATGGCGTAATTGGCGATGTCCCAATACTCACCATTCAGGCTGCGGAAGGCTTCACGCTGGGTGCCTTCGTAGCTTAGACCACACTTTTGAGCGACTCTGCCGGAGGCAGCATTCGGTGTTGCGTGGGAAATGCAGACACGATGAATCTTCACCTCTTGGAAGAAAAAGTCTATGACAGCCCTGACAGCTTCGGTCATAAGACCCCGATTCCAATAGGTAGGGCCCATGCAATATCCCAATTCAACCCAGTGGCTCCGTTCATTGACGTGAACGGCACTGACATTTCCAATGGGGATTCCCTTGTATTCCATGACCCAGTTGTAATAGTTCGGTTGGGAGTAGAAGCTGCACCAGTCCTTCAGAAGTGTTTTTGTTACCTCTACAGACCGGTGAGGCAGCCAAGTCAGATAACGAGCTACCTGCTCCTCCTTGGCCCAATTATTATACATAGCGTCTGCATCTGCGGGGGTGAACCGCCGCAAAAGCAACCGCTCCGTTTGCAGTGGCTTTGTACCTTGATGTTCCATAAAAAAGACTCCTCTTATTTGACTATCTCAACCCTTGGGAAACAGCTGGTCTGTATCCAGCATCAGGGTCACGGGACCGTCATTCTGGCTGCGCACCTGCATATCTGCACCGAATTCCCCGTGCTGGGGTTGG
>JAGBGB010000038.1 GCA_017936205.1 Oscillospiraceae bacterium | reverse complement strand
CGAAAGCCATTATCCAAAGACTATATCCACATGGCAGAAGATTTCAGCCCGGAAAGTGAGCACTTGAAATGGCTGCATCGCATTATCGGAAACGCAAAGGCATTTATAAACGGAACTTATCATGGAACCAGCACGAAGCAATTGCAAATGTATCTCAGTGAGTTTTGCTATCGTTTTAATCGCAGATCCTTTGGCGGTGCGATTTTTGATCGACTTTTAGTTGCTGTCGTTGGTTGAGACTATATTTTGTATCTACCTTACTAAAGGTGATAGCCTAAATCGGGATTTGGCGGCTTGTAGAGTTAAAGGGTTTCGCAGAAGCGGATCCCCTCTATGGAACGGAGCTCATCGAGAAGGATCTGGTGATCCATTTTCTTCTTAGATTTCACAGTTGCGAAGAAGGAAACACCGGCGGAACGGGTCCCTTGTTCGATCTGCAGACCGGAGATGCTCAGGGGACTTTCACGGAAGCGACGGAGAAATTCTCCAAGAGACAGGTCGCTTTCTAATTCGATGTACACATCCAAGCTGCGAGTGTTGCGGTGGATCCGACCGTCCCACAGATGCAGAAGGGTCAGAACGATGAAGACTGCCATACCGCCTACGGCTGCTACCTCATACAAGCCCACGCCCAGAGCCAAGCCAACGCAGGCTGCCGTCCACAGGCTGGCTGCAGTTGTCAGACCCTTGATGCGGTTGTGGGAGGTAACAATGATGGTTCCGGCGCCTAAGAAGCCGATGCCGCTGACCACCTGTGCACCCATGCGAACCGGATCCCCGGTGCCGGTTGCCTGATAAATATATTGGTTGGTCAGCATCACGATGCAGGCGCCGATGCACACCAGCATATTGGTACGCAGACCTGCGGGGCGATTCTTCCGCCCTCGCTCAAAGCCGATGACACCACCGAGAATAATGGCTGCCACCAGACGGAAAATGATGGATTCCATGGTCAATGCACGAAGCTCTAACATGACGATCCCTCCTTTATGAAGCATATTTTATCAGGTTCCTTCAAAAAAAACAAGAGGAGAATGCAATAAATGAAAAAGCGGATATTTTTCCGATTTTACTTGACAGTTCCACAGGAGATATGATAAAATTCACGGATGAATAAGTAAGTTTTATGAGGTGATTTCTATGTTGACTTGGGCAGAAAATATAGCCAAGCAAATTATTGCTCGCCGTCCCGATAAGGAAGAATATGTTTGTGCCGCAGGCATCAGCCCCTCCGGCTCCATTCATATCGGCAACTTCCGTGATATCGCTACCAGCTTCTTCGTAGTGCAGGCTCTCCGTGGTCTGGGCAAGAAGGCAAAGCTGCTGTTCAGCTGGGATGAGTATGACCGTATGCGCAAGGTTCCCGTCAATGTTGCTGCTGTCCGTGACGATATGGAGCAGTATGTAGGCAGACCCTATGTGGATGTGCCCAATCCCTTCGGTGATGCTCTGGATGCCAAGACCTATGCGGAGTACTTCGAGAAGGAATTTATGGCTTCCGTCAGTGCCTTTGGCATTGATATGGATTTTCGCTATCAGGCAGAAATGTACCGCAGCGGCAAGTACACCGAGCATGTGCTTTTCGCTATGGAGAAGCGTAAGGAGATCTATGATGTCCTCTCCCGTCACCGTACCCAGGAGCCTACAGAGGAAGAGCGTAATGCCTTCTATCCTGCCAGCATCTACTGCGACTGCTGCGGCAGAGATACCACCAAGATCCTGTCCTATGATGACGAGACCAAGATCGCTACCTACCGCTGTGCCTGTGGTCACGAGGGTGAATTCAACTTCCGCGAGAACCACAACTGCAAGCTGAGCTGGAAGACCGACTGGCCTATGCGCTGGATGTATGAAGGCGTAGACTTCGAGCCCGGTGGGAAGGATCATGCTACCCCCCATGGCAGCTTTGATACCTCCAAGGATGTAGCCAAGGAGATCTTCGGCTACGAGCCCCCTCTGTTCCAGGGCTATGAGTTCATCGGTATCCGTGGCACCACCGGCAAGATGTCCGGGTCCTCCGGCTTGAATCTGACTCCCGGTGCCCTGCTGCAGATCTATCAGCCTGAGGTTATTCTCTGGCTCTATGCCAAGACCGAGCCCCTCAAGGCATTTGATTTCTGCTTCGATGACGGCATCCTCCGTCAGTACGGCGAGTTCGACCGTATGCTGAGCAAGTATCAGGATGGAACCGCTGACGATCTGGTTAAGGGCATTATGGAGTCCTGCTTGATCGAAGGCCGTCAGGTACAGCCTGTTCCCATGAGCCTGCTGGTACAGATGGGCTCTGTGGTCAATTTCGACATTCCTCTGCTGGAGACCGTCCTTGCCAAGAACGGAACTCCCTATACCTATGAGCAGTTCAAGGATCGCCTGGATCGTGCTAAGTACTGGCTGGAGGCCTGTGCTCCCGATCAGGTTTACAGACTCCGCACCTGGAGAAACTGGGAGGATTATAACACCCTCACCGAGGAGCAGAAGGCAGAAATTCAGCTCCTGCATAAGAAGATCAGCGAGAAGGACTATACTCTGGACGAGCTGAATACCATGATCTACGCCATCCCTGTTGAGGTTCGTGGGGTAGAGATGAATGACAAGGAGAAGAAGAAGGTACAGATGCCCTTCTTCAAGAATGTCTACCGCCTGCTGCTGAACCGTGAGCAGGGTCCCCGTCTGTATCTGTTCCTGGATGCCCTGAATAAGGAGGACTACCTCCATCTGCTGGACTTCACCTATGAGCAGACTGAGGAGGAGAAGGAGCTGGACGCTCGTGCCAATGCTCCCGAGGAGGAAGAGGTGGAGGAGATCGTCTACGGCGAGCCCGATCCCGTAGCAGATTTCAAGGAAAACATCACCTTGGATGTGTTCAACACCATTGACCTCCGTGTATGCAAGATCCTCAAGTGCCAGGAGATCCGCAAGGCTCGGAACAACTACAAGCTGACCCTCTTCGACGGCAAGGACAAGAGAGTGATCGTCTCCAGCCTGAAGGATTACTATAAGCCCGAACAGTTAGAGGGCAAGAAGATCATCGTCATTGCCAACTTAGAGCCTGCCCGCCTTACCGGTGTTACCAGTGAAGGCATGCTGTTAGCTGCCACCAACAACGCCTGCGGCTGCAAGGTCATTTTCGTAGACGACTCCGTCCCCGAAGGCACCATGATCCGCTGAGCCCCAAATAAACACAACAGCGTCCCGATCCCCCAAAATGGAGATCGGGACGCTTTGTCAGTGGACAGTTACTTATCCGAGAGAATTCTCTCGTTCAAATTCCGATTTGTCGCACAGTTTGATTTACCCCTTCGTAGGGGCGCGCAGTGCGCGTCCGGTTCATGGCGTAACGCCATGAACACAAACACCACCGAAAATGGTGTAATTTCTCCAAAAAACGAAACATTTTTCACAACCACCAATTCTTGGTGGTTGTCGGACACGCAATGCGCGCCCCTACGAATGGTACGATAAATCGG
>JAGBGB010000037.1 GCA_017936205.1 Oscillospiraceae bacterium | reverse complement strand
TGTCCAAGACCCCTATGATAGACTTGAAATAGAAGCTCAGAATCAGCGCTGTCAGAAGATATATCAACATAAAGGGGCGGTGCAGGAGTCTGCGTATATCCTTTCGCAGCCCCTGCTCCTCAAGAAATATTAGTTCACAGCAGCTGCGGTCTGCGATTTTCTGAAGCTCGTTTTTTCCTTTGCTATAGGTGGAGAAGGTACAGTAAAGCTCATCCTCCTTCGTAACATTCCATACAGGAATCTCCAGCTTCACCATTCGATTCATGAAATCCTCAGGCATTGCTCCTACCAACCCACAGGAAACAACACCCATAAAGTATTTTCGAACACTCATGATATCACTCCAGTTCAATCATTTGTATGGTTCCGCAAAGCCGCAAACACCGGCGACTCATTGATGCGATCGTCAGCTTATAACCGTGTACAATAATGACGCCGTTCTTCACTGCAACCCGAATACATTCTGTGGAATAAGAAGTAATCCCACTATGATTCTCGATACAAAGCTCCTTTTTTCCGATGAATGTTCCAACAGGAATCTTCAATAATGCCTCCGAAGGAAGGTCCAACGCTTGAGCCATATTCTGTGGTAAATTTTTCTTCATTCCCATCACCGTTATCATTCTATGCAGAAACGGAACATAGATTCTTGTGGTGATGAAAATGCTATTAATGATCCTATTTCTATCTATCTTCTGTCTTATTCTTTTACCTGCCCAAGCTGTTGCAGGTGCCACAGAGGGTTTGAGACTCTGTGGCACCGCCGTGATTCCTGCATTGCTGCCCTTTTTATTTCTAACCCGACTGATTGTATCCTATTTGCCCCAAGCGAAGAGCTCAAAATCCTATTTAGGTATCAGCAGTCAATGCTGGCCTGCAGTGCTCCTTGGTTTCATCGGCGGATACCCCACAGGAGTGTCAGCTGCCGTATCTCTCTATGAGACAGGCAAGGCAAGCAAACAAGATGTACAGAATACTCTGCGTGTTTGTAATAATTCCGGACCGGGATTCTTTGTCAGCATAATTGGATTAAAGCTGTTCCAAAAACCCTTGGTCGGATTCATTCTGTACGGGATTCACTTGCTGAGTGGCATTCTTATTCTGCTCATGAATTCAACAGGATCCGCAAGCTACTCTATTCGCCGAGTTCCTGATGAAGAGAAGTCCTTCCACCAAACCTTCCAAGAAGCCCTCGTTGCTTCCTGCAGCACCATGCTCCAGATCTGTGGAACGGTGATCCTTTTCTCCACCCTGCTCTCTATACTAAGGATCATACTTCCTGCTCAATTACTCCCTCTTTCGGGCTTTCTTGAGATCACAACGGGGATCCTATCTCTGAATGCAAGTCCCACATCCTTCGTCCTTTGTTCCATCTTTATGGGTTGGGGAGGTTTATGCGTACATGCACAAGCTTTGAGTCTTTGGCACAGAGCAGGCATAGCACCAAAGGGCTATTGGAGAGGTAAGCTTTTGCACGGAACGCTCAGTGGAATTCTTGCCTATTGTCTTCTTTTGAAAAATTGGATTTATCCCGGACTTTTGTTGATAATCATTTTAGCATTTTCCCTTTTTCGAAAAAAATGGGGTAGAAAAAAACAGATCCATGCGTTATAATAGAAAATGATCCATAATACAGAGGTGATATGCTATGCTTTTCCGTAAGAATATCGAAAAAAGCTGTTCCTATTGCGTATATGCCGGCAAAATGAACGAAGATGCCTATCTCTGCACCAAGAAGGGTGTCGTAGCCCCGGAGCACCACTGCCGCAAGTTCAAATACGATCCCTTAAAGCGTATTCCCGTGAAGGGGAAGGTAAAGGACTTTTCCCAATGTGATGACATGGACTTTACACTCTAAAAGAGTCGATCTCCAATAGGAGCTCGGAAACCAAGGATGTGATCATTTGCAGCAGCAAGAAAAAAACTTCATAGAATTGCTCCGTTCTGCCATTCAGCCCGGTCGAGTGCCTACGCTGGTGGAGCCGGACTATGCCCAACTTCTCTCACTTGGAGAAAAGCACGCTGTATCCAGTCTGTTTTATCCGGCGCTGAAGCGAGTACTTCCCTTTCAGGATCCCCTTCTGCGTGAGCTGAAAAAGCGTTCCTTCAGTGCTGCAACAAGAGAGAGCCTGCAAGCAAAAGAGTTGGAGCAGATCCTGTCCGCCTTTGAGGAAGCAGAAATCTCCATACTTCCGCTAAAGGGCTGTGTCATCAAATACCTGTATCCTAATCCCGAACTCCGATTCATGTCCGATATCGACCTATTGATTCCTTCAAGTAAGCAAGGATCTGCTCGTCAGATCATGGAGAGCCTTGGTCATAGCTACAGGAAAGTGGATGCCGGCGATACAGATGTATATGTTAGTCCGACGGGCATGAATTACGAGATTCATCTGACCTTGGAGGGCGAAGGCTTCAACGAAACCAGCTCTGCCTTTTCCGGCAGGCTTTTAGAGCTTTCACATCCAAAGGAAGGGTTTTCATTTGTTAGGGAGCTTCCCGTAGAAGAGCATTTCACATATCTTCTATGCCATTTTGTTAAGCACTTTATCTATGGTGGTATCGGGATCCGACAGCTGATAGATGTTCACATCTGCGAGAAGAAATGGAAGCTGGATCCCGAGAAGCTCGATCCGCTTTTGGAGCAGCTCGACCTCTCAGCCTTCCGGCAGAAATTAAAGCAGCTTTGCGAGCATTGGTTTGAAGACAGCCCCGGAGACGAAGCATCAGAAGCCTTGGGCGCCTACATTCTCACAAGCGGTGTATTTGGAACGGAGGAGCAGAGAGCTACAGATCGGATCCTAATCAACGGTAAAGGATCGAAATACTTTTGGTCTCGGTTATTCCCACCGTTTAAAACCATGGCTGATTATTTTCCCATTCTACGAAAGCTACCATTCCTACTACCGTTCATGTGGATCTGGAGAGCACTTCGCGCTGTTCTGTTCCGAAGAAGCAAGCTGAGCAGCGAGCTTTCAGCAATAGGAAACACAAATGATCAAGCCCTACAGGATCGCTTAGCTTTTTATAATGATTGTGGTTTATCTGTTTACAACATAGATATCCAAAATTAACAACACACAATTAAGGAGAGATACAAATGAAAGGTATTATCTTAGCCGGAGGAAAGGGCAGTCGCCTTTACCCCATGACCAAGGCAATTTCCAAGCCACTCCTTCCCATTTATGACAAACCCATGGTGTACTATCCACTGTCTGTTCTTCTGAGAGCCGGCATTCGGGACATTATGATCATTACTGCGCCCCCGGATGTGGAAAGCTATCGCCGTGCTATGGGCGACGGTTCCCAGTTTGGAGTAAACATCTGTTACGGCGTACAGCATGTAGCTCGTGGTATTGCCGATGCCTTCCTGATCGCTGCTGATTTTATCAACGGAGATCGTTCCTGCCTGGTTTTAGGCGACAATCTGTTCCACGGTGCTCAGCTTGAAAGCCTTTTAGAGGCCGCTGTAGCCCGTGAAGAAGGTGCAACCATCTTCGGCTATCCTGTTATGAATCCCAGAGATTTCGGTGTTGTAGAGTTTGACGAAAACAACAATGTGATCTCTATCGAAGAAAAGCCCAAGGAGCCCAAGTCTCGTTATGCTGTTCCCGGTCTGTACTTCTACGACGGACAGGCTGTTGAACTTGCTCGTACTCTGAAGCCCTCAGCTCGTGGAGAGTTAGAGATCACAGGCTTGAACGAGGAGTATCTGAAGTTAGGTAAGCTTCATGTTGAACTCATGGGCAGAGGCATGGCATGGCTGGACACCGGCACGCCCTCCGGTATGCTCAGTGCTGCCCACTATGTAGAAGCAATTCAGGCTCGCCAGGGTCAGTATGTTGCCTGTCCCGAAGAAATTGCTTGGGAAAAGGGCTTCATTAAAGATGAGCAGTTGGCTGCCATTGGACAAGAACTAAAAATGACGGAGTACGGTCAGTACCTGACCGCTTTATTGGAGAAATGAACAAACAATTAGAACGTATCCTTCCCACAGTTCAGAAGCCTGCTCGTTACGTAGGCGGTGAATACAAACAAATCCTCAAGGATAAGAAATCCGTAGATCTTCGAGTTGCCTTCTGCTTCCCGGATACCTATGAGATAGGCATGTCCAATCTGGGTATGCGGATCCTTTACTCTATTATGAACCAAATGCCCGGTGTGTGGTGCGAGCGAGTCTTTGCGCCTTGGGGCGATATGGAAGAGGCTATGAAAGTCGGCGGTCTCCCCCTCTATGGTCTGGAAAGCGGGGATCCTATGACCGACTTCGACATGATTGCCTTTACCATCGGCTACGAAATGAGCTATACCAATGTGCTGAATATGCTGCGGATGGGGAACATTCCCCTCCGAGCTTCAGAAAGAAAAGGGTTAAATCAAATCGTCTTTGCAGGCGGGGCCTGTATGTACAACCCTGAGCCCCTTGCGGACTTTTTCGATTTCTTCTGCATCGGAGAAGGGGAAGAAATGATCCGGGAGATTCTGAAGCTTTACCGCAAGGCAAAACAGGAGCAGTGGTCAAAAGACGCCTTCCTGCAGGAAGTTTCCAAAATTGAAGGTGTATATGTCCCCTCATTTTATGAGCATCGCTACCATGAAGACGGCACATTAGAGTCCATTACCCCTCTAAACGGCGCTCCCCGAACAGTTACAAAGCGTATCATGCAGAATTTGGATGATGCTCATTATCCTACAGATATTATCGTCCCCAATACAGAGATCGTACATGACCGTGCAAATCTTGAGGTCATGCGAGGATGTATCCGTGGTTGTCGCTTCTGTCAAGCGGGATTTACCTATCGTCCTGTTCGTCCTCGCTCTGCCAAGGTGCTGCTACAGCAGTCCATTGAGTCTCTGGAGAATTCCGGCTGTCATGAGATCACTCTCTCCAGCCTGTCTACCTCGGACTACAAGGAGCTCCCTGAGCTTGCCGAGGGAATGCTGGATTACTGCACTCCCAGA
>JAGBGB010000364.1 GCA_017936205.1 Oscillospiraceae bacterium | reverse complement strand
TTCGTTGGGGACATAGATACGGCAGCAGGGACTGTAGTAGGGGAAATAAGGCTCATTGCTGTAGAACAGCTCGAAGGAGGCTCCGCTGCTAATGTCCCAATCGCACTTTTCTCTCAGGAATTGGTACAGGGACAGAGGGGCAATGGGGGCTGCCTCGTAGGCTTCCGATACGGCTAAGAGTTCATCCTCGTAATGGGCGAGAATGTAGAAATCCCCTGTGTTGGGATCGGAGATGGCTTCTGCATAGCGGAAGCTGCCACGGATACCTGCTTGGACCCAGTCGGCTTCTTCCTGTGTGATGCGGGAACACTCGTAGGAGACCAGATTGTTTCCTGTTACCTTTTGTCTTGTCTCCTTGATCACCTTGGGATCTGTGATCCCAAGGAGCTCCATGGCAGCGTAAAGCTCGGGCATTTCATCAAACCTCGGGGCATACTGCGGAGTGCTTGTGTAGCCCTTGGCAGGTCGGATCTGCAGGTGACCTCTTTGGGCTTCTATGAGGATCTGATCATCGGCGTAGTGGGGGAAGGCTTGAGGAGCGGTATAGGATAGCTCGTAGTCCCCTTCCCCGTAAAGAAGGCTCAGATATTGGAGGAGCTTCTGCTCCGCCTCGGCTTGGGCTGCGGCAAGGAGAGAGCCGTCTACATCTGCGGTCTCCGTCAGGCTGGGGTCTTCGTATATGGGAAGCGTTTGAATCTCGCCTAAGGCTGTAAGGCGAAGCAGACCTGATGTGGTGGATCGAATGACTTGGGGATACTCAGAATATTGAGAGTCGGTGAGCCGGCTAAGCTCCTTCTCCATTGCAAATGCATAAGCCTCGTATTCTTCATTGAGGACTTGTCCGCTCATGGGAACCAAACGCCATGTAGAGGAGCTTCCTGCCACCTGATAGATCCGTGCATATGCCCAAAGCTGTCCCTCTTCATCCAAATAGGGGATGCTGTCTGCCACATTCTCGGCAGATCCGCAGGCTTCGATGATAGAATAGCAGAAGGTCGGATCCAATCCGGGGAACAGGGTGAAGAAGTGGGACTTGAACAGGGTAGAAGCCAGCTGCTCATACTCCTGGGTGCTCATAGGGGTGGATGCCTGTGCCAGAACTTCTGCCTTTGTAGCATGGGACAGGTTGGAGAGGGAGAGGACAAATGCCCGATTCCGTAGACCGTCAAAGTGGATCTCCTCCCCTTCTATGACAAGGCTGAGAATGTCACCGTGGACAGACCATGAGTAGGACAGCTTGTTGCAGGGATCGGCTACGAATTCCGCAAGGATCTTGCCATTGACCTGTGCGGCAATGGGCCCGTCCATGAGAAGGAAGGGGATCCTGCAGCTGCTGCCATCCTGTCCCGTGTAGGTATACAGCTCTATGACCTTGGGATCCGTAATGCCGTTCACTCCGAATGCTTCGGAAGCGGTCTGGGGGAAGGTCATAGCCTCTACCTTGGAGCCGTCTAAGTACTGATAAGGACTGAAGCACAGGATCGTGCCGTCTTCGGTGATTCCATAGTCCGATTCTTCCCATGCAGCGGAGGTGTTCTGAAGGTAGGTTTGATACTGCTCCGAATCGAAGGAAAGCGCACCTTCTCTCAAATAGAGTGCAAGGAGCTCCTGCGCAAACTGGCGGGAGATCACTTCCCTCTTTAGATGGGGATCTATGAGGCCTACAGGCTCCCGTCCTGTAGAGAGATCTACATGATACCAACGACAGACGGCATCCCCCTTTACGGTAACACCTTCAACGTACAGGGTCAAAACCGTTAATTCTTCAACAGGTTCTTCGTAGGTGTGCATGAGGTTGGTGTAATGAGAATACTTGATAGTGTTGAAGGCTGTGGAGGGATCCGCCTCTGACAGACCGAAGGTTACTTGAATATCGGCGTTGATCTGCTTGCCGTAGTCGTTGTCCAACAGCAGCTTGGGAATGCGAATGGAATCCTGATTGTAGGCATCCTCTACGGTGGTGTCACCGTAGGGAAGGGTCGGATCCTCTGTGGGAGGGGCTTCAGTTTCTGTAGGGGCGGTGGACTCTTCTATAATGGCTTCTGTGGTTTCGGTGGGCTCTGTGGGTTGGGTAGATTCTTCGGGATCTGTGGCACCGGTGAAGGTGCAGCCTACAGCAAGGGAAACTACCAGAAGGAGAACCAATGCAGATAGCAGGAGCTTCTTGGGCTTATGTACGATCATTTCCAATCTCTCCTTAATTTGTTTTTTACTCCCAGCCATGGTGGTGGCAGTTTGCAGCAGGTTCTTGGGTCTGCCGGCTTGGGCGAGGGTGTGGAGCAGCGTCCTTCCGTAGGGGATCCGTTCCTCTTCTCCCAAGCGTGCAATGGCTCCCTCGTCACAGGCAAGCTCACAGTCCTCCTTGGACAGATGGGCTGCGACCCAGACCAGAGGATTGTACCAGTGCAGACACAGGCACAGGGCTCTTACGAATGCCCAGAGATTGTCCCCGTGATGGTAATGAGCAAGCTCGTGAGCCAGAATATGCTTCTGTCTCCGGGGCTCCTCCTCCGGTAGCAGATAGACTCTGGGACGGAACAGCCCCATTAAACAGGGAGAGGGGATGGCTTCTGTTTCCAGAACCGTGAGGGGATAATCGGGGGCAGGAATGACCGTCGCTCCCTCCCTGGCTCTATGGGAGAAACGGAGATTCACAGTCAGGAACCATACAGCCATAGACAAGGCTCCCAAAGCCCAGATCAGATTCAAAATTTGATTCGTGGTCAGATCGAAGGTGCTGACTTCCACGGCGGTGCTGTCTAATTGCTGCTGAGGCTCATAGGTAGGGGTAGGAGAGGCGCTTGTGGGTAGATTTGCAGAGAGGGGGACTGTGGGCTGTAGCTGCGAATCTGTCAAGGGCTCCTGAATCGTGGGAAGGGGAGCGACAGAAGACTGGGGGCTAAGCTGCGTCTCAGTTGAGGATGGGATTTGCTGAGGGATATGTACTTGCACATGTACCTGAGTTTGTTCCTGAATGGATTCCTCTCTCTGGATAAAGTTCGCTAAACTGAGAGAGCTGTGACCGAATTGTATGGGGATCAGCAGTCGTAATGCCACCAGAAGCCACAGGGCGTAGCGGAGCCGCAGAGAGAGCTTCTTCCGCAGCAGGCTGCGGACAGCCAGCAGGATCAGGATCAGGACAGAAGAGGATAGGATCAGTTGCAGCATGGGATTCAACTCCTTTCTATGGGCAGGGAGCTTATTTCAGCTCGTCTTCTGCCTTCTGCAGGATGGAGTATAGCTCGTCAATATCCTGCTTGGACAGGGAATTCCGTTGTGCCATAGCATTGACCAAGAGACCGATGCTGCCGTGATAGGCTCGCTTCAGCAGGGATGTGGTCTCCTCTGCCACCACATCCTCACGGCTGACGGAAGCCATGAAGGTTTTGGTTCTGCCTTCGGTTTGGAAGCGGATCAGCTCCTTCTCTGCCATGCGGCGTACCATGGTGGTTACGGTGCTTTTTGCCCAGCCTTCGCTAATGGCGAGAGAATGAACCAGCTCCATGAGCGTCTTGGGGGACTCCCAAAGCTGCTCCATGATCCTCCATTCCCCGGGGGATACACTGATTGCCATAAAACAAACCTCCTTTGTGAAAAGATATGATTGGTTTACCTCTGTAATCCAAGTATACCACACAGGTTTACTCTTGTCAACCATAAAAATGAAGAATTTTTCCATACCATCAAATTCCGATTTGTCGACGAGTGTTTCGTACAACACCGTAGGGAACGGCCTATGTGCCGTTCCGTGCACCACCATCACGGAAAATGTCCTGTAATCGGCGAATTTTACCATATGGAAGCTTTCCGGAACGGCATTGCGGAAAATGTCCGGTAATCGGCGAATGATACCATATGGAAACCATCCGGAACGGCACACAGGCCGTTCC
>JAGBGB010000363.1 GCA_017936205.1 Oscillospiraceae bacterium | reverse complement strand
ACTTTTTCAAAAATTGGTAATAAGAAAATTCAAGTCTTCGGGGAGGCTTCCTGATGATTCAGCACGAGAATTGCCTGTCTCTGCCGATAATATGACATCAGCATGCCGATCCAGCCCAAGGGAGCCAGTATAATGCCAAGGTTACATAGCCAGCGAACCCAAGCATTGACTTTATTCATTCCCAGAAGGATCAGCACCAGAGAGGCGATCAGGAGCAGAGCTCCGCTTGCCCAGAGCAGCTTGCTCAGCAGACGGAAACGGCGCATTTTTGGAGAGGCTGTGTGACGCTGCTTCCCTCGACTACCGTACCGTTCCCATAGCTTGTTTACAAGGAGACTGAGTAGCTGCAGGAAAAAGGCGGTATACACAGCGTATTTTCCTACGGTAGAGTGGATGCTGAAGCCGATCCCCAGACACATGACTCCGACCATGGCAATGCCGCCGAAGCCCAAACAGGTGAAGATCCGCAGAATATGATTTTGCTTTTTCAAAAGACTTCCTCCTGATCACTGGCAGAGGGGGCAGGGATGGTAGCCCATAGTGACCGCCTGCTGCTTGTTGTATGCCCAGTATCCGTTGCGGGTGAACTTCTCGCAGTCGTAGCTATGGAAGCGATTGCTCCCGTCCTCCTGCATGAACACAATGTGGGTATCGAAGAATTCTGTTTTTTCACGAAGCTCTTCGATCTGTGCTTCCAGAGCTTCCACGCGGGAACGGGCTTGTGTCAGCTCCTCGCTGAGGGCAGACTTCTCCGACTGTACCTGATTCAGATCCTCCCGCAACTCCAAATAGGCAGAGGAGCCCAGCTTGGACAGCTCCTCCTCCAGAGAGCTGACTGTGTCCTCCGTCTGCCGTAGCTGGTCTGTTAAGCGGACACACTCGTCCTCTACGCTCTGTAAGCGATCTAACTCCTGCTGCGCTTGTCTGTTCTGTAGAGTGCTGAAGGCTGTTTGCAGCAGCAACGCACCGCACAGCAGGAACAGAAGGAGGGAGCAAAGGATCCAGCCCCAGGGGCGGCGCTTGCGAGCTTTCTTTACCTCCGACTTCTTAATGCTCTGAGAGGGCTTACGAGTGGGGAGGACGATTTTTTTCGTTAAATAGGGAGAGGTCTTTAAGGGGACAGCAGCGACTCGACTGCATTCTGCGCAAAATACAGTGCTGTCCTTCAGCTCCGCTCCGCATCGAAGACACTTCATTCCGATCACCTCAAGAGAGAATTGGTGTTGCAGCTTTTATTTTACACCACATCCGCTGTTCTGTAAAGCCTGCAAATTCGAAGTCATCGGTTGCAAAAATGAAAAAAATATGCTACACTATGGGGGCGACAGAAGGGAGGCGGTGTTGTGAAGCCCAATAGCAAGGAACAGATCCAGAGCTCCTTCCGCCGTCTCTTGTTTGCCAAGTCTCTGGACAAGATCACCGTTCGGGACATTGTAGAGGACTGCGGATTGACCCGTAATACATTCTACTATTACTATGAGGATATCTATGACCTGTTTGATGACTATCTGGATATCCAGACACGAGCAGCTCGACGGTCACTGCCTCCGAACACCCCTTGGGACAGGGAGCTGCTGACGCTGGTTTGCAGCATTGTTGACAGCCCTCAAACCGGCAGACATATTTTCAACTCCAAGAAGTGTGACACCATGCGGCTTTATCTGAACCGTATGCTGGAGGATATGATCAACCGCCACATCGATGAGACTGTAGGCGGTCTGCGGATCGATGCCCATGATCGGCGTATGATCTGTGATGCGGTGACCCATGCTGTTTACGGTGTGCTGGAGCAGTGGATCATGGGGCCGGATGCTCCCATGATGCAGAGCAATCTGAGCCGTTTGGCAGGGAGCTTCCGAGGGAGCATTCGCCTCGCCTTGGAATACTGTGCCGCCAATCCCAGAGATCAGGAGGATTTACTATGAAAAGCAATAACGCTGTGGTTCGCAGCGCAAAAATCATCAATATCGTTTCCGCATCCCTGATGCTGGTTGCGGGAGTGCTGTTAATGACCATTAACAGCTTGGAGGAGATCGTTGCTCAGCGGATCCTGCTGGGGATCCTGTTCGGTATGACGGGAGCAGCCAAGATCTTCGGCTTCTTCTCCAATGATCTGTATCGTCTGGCGTTCCAGTATGACTTTGCTTACGGAATTTTCTGTGAGCTGCTGACCCTTTTACTGGTGCTGTCTCCCTCTCAGAATTATGAGGTGCTGCACCTGCTTCTGGTGGTTTATGTACTGATGGATGCCCTGCTGAAGGTGCAGATGTCTCTGGATGCTCGCCGCTTCGGTATGAGATCCTGGGGTGCGATCTTAGGGACGGCTCTGGGTCTTGTGGCTCTGGGAGCCTTTGCTGCCGCAGCCATTCAGGCAGAGCTGGTCAGAGCCCTGTTCTTAGTGGGTCTGGCACTGGCTCTGGATGGAGTGGAGAATTGCTGGATCACCGCCCATACTGTCCGCATTCGGGCGAAGAAGAAGAACTTCTCCGACCGCTTCGGCATTGAGGAAGAGGAATAAGTAAGGAAACATATAATCATTTCTGCCGATGGGCTGTATCTGCAGCCTGTCGGCAGATATTTACATATTATGAGGAATTTTGGGTGATTATGTCCCATGATGGGAGAGGTGACTGACAGTGCCTTTGGGGGAGCGGTGTGATAAATTTAAAACTGTGTACTATTTTCTCTGGAAAACAAAGCACATATCTTGAAATATCCTTAAAATATAAGGAGAAAAGTTCGGATTTTTCATATTTCAAAAAGCTGATTGTGAAAATGGAGAAAAACACCTCTATCACCTTGCGTTTGGAGGAAAAAATTGATATTATAGAATAACCAAAGTGGGCCTATGGCCCTAATTTTTTGGAAAAACAAAGGAGGAAACAAGATGAAACACCAATTCAAGAGAGTTATGGCGATGCTTCTGGTCATCGCTATGGTTCTCAGCGTTATGCCTTCCGTGTTTGCGGCTAATGTAGAGCCCTTCAAGGATGTGCAGGACAACGCATGGTATGCCGAGTATGTCAAGAATGTTTACGAAGCAGGCTTGATGACCGGCGTGAAGAACGATCAGTTCAACCCCGATGGCACGAGTACCCGTGCACAGGTCGTCACGGTTCTGTACCGTGTAAAGGGCGAGCCCCCTGTCGGCGGCCCCGCTACCTTTACCGACCTGACTGCTGACTGGTACGCAAACCCTGTTGCTTGGGCACAGAAGAACAACATTGTTAACGGTCTTACCGAAACAAAGTTCGGCCCCAACAATAATGTTACCCGCGAACAGCTGGTCACCATGATCTGGCGTTACTACGGCGAGCCCCAGGGCAACGGCGATCTGACTGCATTCTCTGACCATGATAAGGTCTCCGGCTATGCAAAGGACGCTTTCGCATGGGCAATCGGTGCCGGCGTTATCAACGGCTCCAACGGCAAGCTGAACCCCCAGGGTCTGGCTACCCGTGCACAGTTTGCTAAGATCATCTGGGTCGCAAAGACCTACATGGATGAGCAGAAGCCTCATGAGCATGTATGGGGCGAGGGTGTTGTGACCAAGGAAGCTACCTGTAAGGATGCCGGCGTCATGACCTACACCTGCGAATGCGGTGAGACCAAGACCGAGGAGATCCCTGCTACCAACGAGCACAACTATGTTAATTATATCTGCTCCGTCTGTGGTGCAGAGGATCCCAACAAGCCTGATGTTCCCCCTGTTCCCCCTGTTCCCTCTGAGGAGTACTACCTCACTGCCGAGCTGAAGGATGGCGACAGTGTCATTATCTACAATGCTCCCAACGGCAAGGCTCTGACCAATGTGATGAGCGGCTTCTATGTTGCAGGTGCTGACCTGACTGCTGCCGATGGAAAGATCTCCACCAGCGATGCAAGTGTTATCTGGACCGTTAAGGTGAACGAGGACGGCTCCTACACCTTCGTCAACGGCGAGACTGAGCTGGGTGCTGACACCAGCGAGAATAACGGCAAGACCTACACCAACCTCTATGTTGAGGCCGGCCACAAGAACAAGTGGGCTCTGGAGGTCTGCAGTGCTGAGAATAGCTCCTTCTTCGTAACCAATACCGAGATCGCTGCCAAGTACGGCAAGGTCTATCTGGAATGGTACGCAGGTAAGACTGCATTCTCCGCATACGACACCAGCGCTGACAGAGCTACCGAGCAGGACTTCGGCTTCCAGTTCTACGCAAAGAATCCCGTTGGTCCCTGCGCTCATGCATGGAACGAGGGTGAAGTCACCACCGCTGCTACCTGTGCCGAAGACGGTGTTATGACCTACACCTGCACTCTTTGCGGTGCAACCAAGACTGAGGTTATTCCCGCTACCGGTGCACACAACTTTGTGGACGGTATCTGCTCTGTTTGCGGCGAAAAGGAGGAAGTTACCACCTACGCTCTGGTTTCCGAGCTGAAGGATGGCGCTAAGGTCATCATTTACAACGCAGGCAACAGCAAGGCTGTTACCAATGTGATGAGCGGCTATTATGTAGCAGGTGCAGACCTGACTGCTGCCGAGGGCAAGATCACTACCAACGATGCTTCTGTTGTTTGGACTGTTAAGGCAAACGCAGACGGC
>JAGBGB010000362.1 GCA_017936205.1 Oscillospiraceae bacterium | reverse complement strand
GGTAAAATCCGATTTTCCGTACCTTTCGTAGGGGCGCGCATTGCGCGTCCGACAACCGCCAAGAATTGGTGGTTGTGAATAATGTTTCGATTTTTTGGGAAATTCATTATTTTCGGTGGTTTTTGTGTTCATGGAGTTTCGCCATGAACCGTACGCGCAATGCGCGCCCCTACGCAGCGTTAAATCAAACAGTGCGACAAATCGGAATTTGAAGCGGGTCTGTCTTACAGTTTGCGTAAGACAGACCCGCTTATTTATGTGCTTCCGGTCAATAGACGATCACTCCGGTACCCATGGAGAGTTCGGGACGGGGTGCGGTTCAATACCACTGAAAAAGTCCGTTTTTTCCGAAAGCTGTCAGTGGTAAGCTCTGTAGAGGAAGGTAACAATCTGACCACGGGTACAGGTATTATCAGGAGAGAAGTTCCCATTGCCGGTACCATTGGTGATTTCCTTTTCTACTGCCCAGAGGATCGCATCAAAATAATACATCCCTGTATTCAGATCCTTGAAAGGATTTGTTTCACTTCCGGGAGCAGGCTCCCCCTTGGCTCTCCAAAGGAAGGTGGCTACCTGTCCGCGAGTGCAGGTGGCTTCGGGAGAGAATTTCCCATTCCCGGTTCCGGTGGTGATCTGATTCTCTACTGCCCACAGTACCGCTTTGTAGTAGTAGGCATTGGAAGACACATCTGCAAAAGGATTCGTGCTTCCCTTAGGTTCGGGAGAACCTGCGGCTCTCCACAGGAACGTCACGATCTGTCCACGGGTGCAGCCTCTGTCAGGAGAGAAATAGCCCTCGGAGGTGCCGTTGGTAATATTCTGCTCCAATGCCCATGCAACAGGCTCAGAGTAATAGTCTGTGCCTTGGACATCGAAGAAGCCCTTGGAGGCGACTGCCTTGTAGCCCTTCCATGTAGGCTCGGTCCATCCCTCTGCCCCTTCTAAGTAATGGAGCGTAACCGTTTCCGGGAAGGGAGAATCCTTCACCTTGGGTGCATTGCCCAGGAAATAAAGATCTGTCAGCTCGGGACAGCATAGGAAAGCGAAGTCCACAACTGTAGGATTCTCATTCCGGATTGTCACAGATTTCAGCTTCTCGTTGTCAAAGAAAATCGAGTTGATCTCACTTACACCTTCAGGAATGGTCACATGGATAAAGGAATTGCAGCGTTCAAATGCAGCAGACTCAATAACGGTTACGCTATTAGGAATGGAAATATCGGGCAGGCTAATGCACTGTGAAAAAGCATGGTCCCCGATCCTTGTGACACTATTGGGGATCGTCACCTTCGTAAGCCCGGAGCAATAGAAGAATGCGTAATCCGAAATTTCAGTCACCCCAGCCGGGATCGCAACTGTCTTCAAACCGTGGCAGTTGGCAAAAGCGTGCTCTCTAATGGTGGTAACACCCTTATGGAAATTGACTCCGGTCAATGCAAAGCAATCAATAAAGGCCCAGGATCCCACAGTATTTACGCTATTGGGAATAGAAAAGCTACCTTTGTATCCACCGGGGCAGAGAAGCAGCTCTGTCTTATCCTTATTATACAGCAGACCCAGTTCGTCATTGGAAAAACGAGGGTTGCTATCCTGAACCAGAACAGATGTCAGCTTAGAACAGCCACGGAAGGCAGTGGGTGTAAGGTAAACCACACTATCAGGGATCTGAACACTTGTTAAGGAGGTGCAGTCCCCAAAGGCATTGGTTTCCATATGTATAAGACCGTCTTCAAGAGTCACTTCCTTCAAGCCGGTGCAACCGAAGAATGTAGCGGAGCCAAGTGACATAACCGATGCAGGAACACGAATACTCGTTAAACCAACGCATTCAAAGAAAGCACCGTATCCGATCGTTTTCAGAGTCTCCGGAAGCTCCAACTGAGTTAAAGCGGAGCAGCTGTCAAAAGCACCCTCTCCAATAAAGGTCACACTATCGGGAAGGGTTACAGATTTCATATTCTTACAGCTGTAGAACGCATATGCACCGATTCCTAAGACGCCATCCCGGATCTGTACTGCAGTGATCAGTTCCCGATGAGGAAACCAAGGGGCATTTGAACTTTCTTTGCCGTAGGGGTACATTCTCTCTGCACCGGAAATGGTCAGCAACCCTGAATCGGTATCCAAGTTCCAAGTTACACCGATTCCGCAGCTTCCACTGTAGCTTGCAGCAAATGCAGGGAGGATGAGCTGGGGAAGCATACCAGGAAGAAGCCCCAACACTATCAGAAGAGAAAGCAGTTTTCTTTTCATTGTCATGATCTCCTTTGTATTATATATTTGGTATATACCATAATTATAATACCACATATATCCACGAAATGCAATACCCATGGGGGTTATATCAGGGAATTACGAATTGTCAATTAACGCCCCTATGGATCGTCTTCGTTCCTATAGGTTATTTGTGTGGAAATCGAAATGTAAACTGTTCGATAAATCGGAATTTTAAGTGGGTCTGTCTTACCGTTTTCGTAAGACAGACCCGCTTGATTATGTGCTTCTGATCAATAGACGATCACTCTGGTTCCCATGGGGAGCTTGTAGATGTAGGCGCAGTCCTCCGGGAGCATACGGACACAGCCGTGAGACAGAGGGGTGCCTACTCGTCCGTCATAGACGGTGTCATCGTAGTTTATCAGAATGGTATGGAAGGCATGACCGCCGTTGAAGATGGAAACATAGTCTGTATAGTAGTTATCGAAGTACCAGCGGTTTGTACGGGAATAAATGGTGAAGCTTCCGGCGGGGGTGGGGGTGTTGTTGGACCCGGAGGAGCAGGGCATGGTCTTAATGAGCTCCCAATTTCCCTTAGAGCCTTGGAAGACGATGACCTTCTGGGTATAGCGGCTGATCCATACCAGATACCGGGTGGCGCTGTCATAGCCTCTCTTGTCCACGAAGCCTTCCTTGGTAGCCTTGGAGTAATCCAGCTTGCCGTCGGTGGTAGCGGCATTGTCGGGAATGTTGCATGCCCAACGGTCTGTCCAGCCCTGCCATTCCTTACCGTCCTTGTCAATGTAAGAAACCTTAAACACATCTCCTGCGGGATACCACTCGTTATAGACGATGGAGCCCTTGGGCAGGAGGAGAATATAATCGGTCAAATTCTGATTCTTGCACAGGTAGGTGTCGTAGAGGACAGTGCAGGGCACACGCATGGTTTTTACATCCTTCAGGGCATTGTCATAATCCCTTCCGTAGGTGTCATACCAGATGTTGTTGATGGTATCTGCAGCAATGTCCACCTTGGAGCCACCTGCGTGGATGGTGATCAGGGCAGCCTTACCGCCGCCTTGGATGGTAGCATTCTCACCGTTCACGGTGATCTCTTCCGCCTCACCCTTGAGGACAAGGGTGGTGCTCTCGTCCATAGTTACGGAGCCCAGCTTGGTTCCAACCTCCAATCTGGAGCCCTTGCCCATGGTGACAGTTTGGGCGGTTCCTCCGATCTTCAGAACAGCAGACTGCGCCAATACTGCAGTATTGCAGTTGCCGGTAGCATCCATGACTGCATAGGAGCCAAGGACCGCAGACTCGCAGGAGCCGTTCATCTTCAGATACGCCATGTGCTCCAAGGTAGCGGTGGTGCAGGAGCCTTCCAGCATCACCTTAGATCTCTGTCCCAGAGAGAGACTGCTACAGGGACCTGCAGCCTCCAGTGAGGCGTATGTCCCCAGCACTGCAGAATCACAGGCACCCTTCAGAATCATCACAGACTTCTCGCCCAGGATGGCAGTGGCGCAAGAGCCGCCTGCCTCCATACGAGCAGCAGTATCCAGCACAGCAGACTCGCAGGAGCCGTCCATATTCAGGACCGCCTCTACCCCCAGAGTTGCGGTCTTGCAGGAGCCGCCTAAGGTCAGCTGTGCAAGAAGATTCATAGAAACCGTGTCGCAGCCACCGGTGGCTTCCATTTCGGCATTGTTGCCCAATGCGATGGTCTCGCAGGAGCCGTCCAGATAGGCCTTGGAATCGGGACCGGTCTCGATGCTGCGGCAGGATTGATTCAGACTGACGCCGCAGTAGGGTCCTAAGACCAGATCCAAGGCAGTTCCGTCAATGTCAATAGAGCCGCCACGGATCAGAACATTCACATACTCACCTGCTGCTGTGTGCTTGCCGATGAGGGAGCCTAAGTAGGAGGCATCTCCAATGTAGCTTACACCGCTGCCACCCAGCCAAACCTCGTTGACTTGGCCACGGACAGTACCTGCGGCACAGACTACAAGCTGCCGTGTGCTCAAACCGCTCAGCTCCAGATCAATGCCATCCTTGCAGCGGATCACCAAGCTGTCACGGATGCTCCAATTGCTTATGCTCAGCTCCTTAGGAGTTCCTTGGGCAAGGATCAGACTTCCGTCCAAGCTCAGCTCCTCGGGCAGGGGCTCAGTGCCCTTGTAGAGCACACGACCCTCGGAAGGGATCTCCTCCGGGGTAGCCGCAATGGTATCAAAGAGGTTGAACAACAGCTGCGCAACCTCTGCACGGCTAATGGGGTCCTTGGGCTTGACGCTACCGTCGGAGTAGCCCTTTACCAGTTCCATATATCGCAGAGCCC